>RFNT01000023.1 GCA_009927045.1 bacterium
GTCGGACCGGCAAAAGTAAGACTGACCCGTTAATTTATGGGCTACGAAGTCCTAGAGGACGAAAAGCCCGGATACGAAGTCCTGCCAGATGAGCAGGTCGGATACGAGGTTATTGAGGAAGTTCCGGTATCAAAGCAAGAGGAAAAAACCGTTGCTCCATCCGAGCCTTCCCAACCATCGCTTGTTGGAGCATCGTTACGATCAGTTGGAGAGCAGATTATTCCAGGTGCCTCTGCGGTTGCCGGAACTCTTTTGGGTGCGGCGGCTGGTGCTACTGGCGGGCCAGTTGGAATAGCGGCTGGAGCTTTGGCTGGCGGAACTATTGGATACAAAATAGGCGAAACAGGCCAGCAGGGATTGGCAAGGCTTTTGGCTGGAGAGAAAGGATACGAGGATTACCAGAGGCTTCGTGAGGCCGACAAGGCCAGATATCCAATAGCCACAACCTCTTTAGAAATTGCAACTCCAATGGCAATCGGAGCGGCTGCTTTAAGGCCAACGCTTGCCATTGATAAATTTCAACAGATGTTTAAACCGCAAATTGCTCCTGTTGCAAGTGCAGCAGAAGAAATTGCCGCTAGCCAGCCAATTAGGCCAGGAACAGTTGGAGAGGCAGGATTTAAAAGAGGAGTAAAGGCACCAGAGTTTAAAATGCCAAAGCCGCCGGAAGGGTATAAAATTGCAAAGACAGCATTAAGAGAGCTTGAATCTGAAAAAGTTCCAACTGCCGTTAAGGCGGAAATTGCAACACAACCAAACACAATAAGAAAAAATTACGCTGTTGCCGCAACAAAGGCAGAGCTTGAAGATTTGCCAACAGATCAGCTTCAAAAAATTGCACTTGAAAGCACAGATGAGAATCAGGTAGCTGGAGCAAGGGCATTGCTATATGGTAGAAATATTGACAATAATCCGGCAGAAGCTGCTGCAAATTTAGATGAATTTGTAAAGCTTGGATCAAAACTTGGTCTTGGACTTAGGAATATTCAGGAGTATATAAATACTCCTGCTGGTTATTTTGCAACAATAAAGGCACAAGCTGATACGGTTGGAAGAAAAATACCAAAATATGTTGAACAAAAAATTGTTGATTTGTTCACAAAAAGCAAACAATCAAAAGATGCGCTTAAGGCAGCAATAAACAATTATAGAAATACGCTTACAGACGAATCAGCAAAGCTTGCGGAAGAGGCACAAAAGGTGGCCCAACGAGATGCGGTTGAGTTGCAAAGATATTCAAGAAACATAATACCAAAAAGATTTTTTACTGAAACAGCACCGCAAGCAATCCAGCTTACATTGCTTACTCCGCTATCTTTGACAAAGAATATTTTCTTTAACGTAAACAGAGCTGTCGCCCAAGCAGGTGTTCGAACAATAGCAAATGTTGGAGATTCTGTTCTTTCGTTTTTATCAAAACAACCAAAAACAATAATCCAAGGACCTACAGCAACGAAAGCTGCGCTTGGCGGAGCAATTTCTGGATTCAAGGAGGCTGGAAGGACTTTGTTCAAAACAGGCATACCAGAAAAGGCCGCTCTTGCAGGAGAGGGCGTAAAGGGAACAGACGTATTTAAGTCTCTTGCACAAGCCATAACTGGTAAAGATTTGGTTGTAAACCAAAAAGGCAATGTTGCAGTTGCCGATAGGGTCAGAAAGTTTACAGAGGGATTGATTGGTTCATATACGGAGCCACTTGGAAGGGGTCTTGCTGTCGGAGACTTGCCGTTCAGAAGGTCGGCAGAAGCAAGGCTTTTGGCGGAAAAAGCACTACTTGGTGGAGCCAGCAAGGAAGAGGCATTGGCGGCGGCAAGGTTTCCCCAAAAATCAGAATTAAGCGCAATCGAGAATGAGGCAGCAAAGGCAACATTCCAGCAAAACACAAAACTTACAAGCGCAATTCAACGAGTTGCTGATGTTATTGCAGGAATACCTGTTGCTGGCCCATTGCTTCTTAGGGCAAATATTCCATATATCAAGACACCTGTTAATGTTGTAAGCGATGTTGTCGATATTGCTATTCCTCCAATTGCATTTTCAAAGTCAATATATTACGCATCCAAGGGTGATCGCAGGCAGGCGTTGGACATGGCTGCTAGGGGAATTGTTGGATCAGTAATGGGCATGGCCGCATCGGCTCTTTATAGGGCTGGGCTTATTACAGGATCTGCTGGTAAAAGCGAAAAGCAGAGGGGAATACAATATGAAGTGCAGCCACCAAACACGCTTAATAAATCTGGTCTTGAAAGATTGCTGAAGGGCGAAGACCCATCTATACGCCCTGGGGATGAAATAAAAAGTTTTGAAAACTTTGGATATCTTGGAACTGTTTTTAATGTGTACGCAAATGTGCTATCAAAGGAGGGAAGCTCTGGAATTATTGAAGATGCTGCAAATGTGGCATTTCTTGGAATACCAAATGTTGCAAGCTACACCTTAAATCAGACATTCCTAAAAAGCACAAATACACTTCTTAACGCAATCAATCGTGAGCAATATGATGGATATCTTCAGGCTTTATATGGATCAATATCATCTATTGCATTGCCTGGAACATTGCAGGCAATCAACAGAGCAAAC
>RFNT01000113.1 GCA_009927045.1 bacterium
AAAAGTGATGGGAGGAAAAGAAGGGCTTTATGAAGGAACTGTGTGGAGGGAACCCGGGGTCGTCGGAATTAACTCGCGACCAGTAGGCGAAGCACAAGAGGCCATTGTGCAACCTCAGGATGTTGCTATTCAGCAGGGGGACTCCGGTGGAGGCATCTATAGAAAAAAGCCAGATGGATCCTTTGAGCTGGTAGGGGTTTTATCAACGAGTGATGACATCACCCGACGTCGACCCATTGGGAATTACGCCACTAATCGTTCACTCCAATTCATTCAATGTGTTAAGAAAGCCTTTGGAAGAGCCTAATTGTTCTTGAAAACCTCCATATTCAATTGGATTAGCTTTTGGCCCCCCTTCCTGGTTTCTGGGGTGAAAGTAAAAAAATACTCACCCGAGCAGAAAAGCTTGAGTGTTGAAATGAATCTTCGTTTCTGGAACTGGAATCATGAAAGATCCCACTTTGGAGGCTCTTTATATGCAATGACTGACCCTTTCTATGCGTTACTGATACGAGAACACATTGGCACCAGCGTGGAGGTATGGGTCAAATCCGCTCAAATTCGATTTAAAAAGCCGGGCCGAGGCAAAGTATTTGCTCAATTTCTTCTGACAGAAGAAAAGTTAAATGAAATTAAAAAACATCTTTCTGAAACGCAGAAAACACAGACCGAATTTACAATTGACATCAAAGATACCGATGGCCATCTCATCGCAGAGGCTCAGCAAATGGTGAGCATCAAGCTAAAGCTCTAAGCTCTTCGTGTTTGAAAGCGGGGCCTGCGAGAGCGATAAATCACTTTAGCTTTTGGTTTTCTACCCGTGAAAACCATTTCTCCGGCAATATCTCCATCCACTAACAAATTGAGGGCTTTCCCTTTTCTACCAAATCTGCCCGTTCGACCAATCCGATGAATGTAATCTTCTCGGCTTTGTGGAGGATCGTAATTGATCACATGCTCAATGTCTTCCACATCAATTCCTCTTCCTGCGAGGTCGGTAGCGACCAGGATGCGATGTGAGCCTTCTCGAAACTTCATGAGGGCTTGTTTTCTTTGCCCCTGAGTTCGGCCGCCGTGAAGACAAACTACTTTGTGGCCCGCATCATACAGAATGCGCGCTAAGCGCTCGGTGCGATTCTGTGTTTTTGCAAAGATGATCATTTTACCTTCGCGAGAGACCACTTCTTTGAGTACCCGACTGTTTTTTTCGGTCGGAGAAACATGAACGGTCTCTTCAGTGACTTGAGGAGCCGGCTGATTAGATTTTCCAACATTGATGTAGATAGGATCTTTCAAGAGGGATTCCGCCAAGGTTTTAACCTCATGAGGCATGGTGGCTGAGAAAACTAACGTTTGGCGCTGTTTGGGAGTGAACTTGAGAACCTGTTTAATTTGAGGTGCAAACCCCATATCCAGCATCCGATCCACTTCATCTAGAACCAGAATTCCAACGTTGTTGAGATGCATAGTGTTCTCAGACAAATGATCATTCAGTCTTCCGGGAGTGGCTACAATGAAATCGGTCCCTCTGAAAAATGATTCTGCCTGACGGCTAAAAGATTCTCCACCAACGACTAATAGTCCTTTGAATGAGGTTCCTTTGGTCATTTGGTTAAGGACATCGAAAATTTGGGCTGCCAATTCTCGAGTGGGAGCGAGTACTAAAGCCTGGTGCTGATCCTGGCTCAGTAAGAACTGAATAATGGGGATCCCAAACGCACCCGTTTTTCCAGTCCCCGTTTGGGCAGTTCCTAAAATATCTTTTCCTGAAAGGGCAGAGGGAATGCTGGCCGCCTGAATGGGTGTTGGCGCGGTGTAGGCCATCGAATCTAGAGCCTTGTGAAGGGCTGATTTCAACTCGAGTTCTTTAAATGACGTGAAGGAGTTCATAAAATTACTTTAACCTTTCAATTGTGAGCGGCGAAAAAACACCATTCGAGGAAAAGAAAAAACCATTTAATTTCTGCAACCGAAGAATGTCTTCGGGAGTTGACCAAAGCACCCACTTTAAAAATCCCCCCGGTTGATTTAACGGGGCAAGGAATTCAATAGTCCCTGGTCGTGAAGACAGCGTAGAGCTCAAATACAAACGGTCTCCGGAGGCAAATTCATTTTTTTCCGGATTTCCCAAATCGGTGGCCTCAATCAAAAACTTTTTATTTTCTGAAGCTGACAAAGCATGTCGAAGAGTCACTAACCATTGGCGGTGCGTGCCCTTGGCGAGAAAACGCCCTTCTTCAACGGAGGCCGCATCCCCAGCGTTCAGCGCTGATTCCGGTGGGTTCAATTTTTGGCTCGGTAAAATTTGAGTACCTTTGAGTTGAATGTCTTTTAGAAAACGAGCATCTCGAATCACGCCGACTACTTCAAGTTGTTCTCCATTCCAGCCAAACTCAAATAGAGCTTCCGAGAAAGGAGCTGAGGCACTGGTATTTTTTAAAGCCGGAGTTCCGTAGTAACGATTACCCTTGAGATCCAGATTGTGAGAAATAAAAGTATAGCGACTTAAACTTTGTTCAGGGTAACCAACCCCTGCTACAATTGCATCCTCGGTTTGAATAACTGCTAAGCGAGCTTTTCTATTCAGTTCATTACAATTTGGATTGGAGCGGTCTTCACAAACCAATTGAATGTCATAAATGCCCTCAACCACATGGATTGAAATGTCAGCGCTAAAAACTATCAGGGCCCTGAAAACAGTGAGAACTAAAATGAATCTCTGTAGTGAATTCATTAAGGAATATCCATCGGACGAACACAAATTGGAATGTCAGTCATTCCAGCCGCCACTTTACTTTTCACAATGGAAAGTCGGGCTTCAGATTCTTTAATCTTTAGTTGCTGACGTTCTAGGGTAACTAGGGCCAATTTGTATTTGAGTTGCAGATCTTCGAGCTCATCTGCAGTGATGACTTTCTGCTGAGCTAGTTTTTCACCCCGAACCAGTTCAATGTGGGCATTTTCTTTAATGAGTTCCAATCGAGTCACTTGATTGTGGTCCAAAGCAACCCATTGTTCATAGAGTTTTACATAAGCGTTATTGCTGATTTCGTTGAGTTCATCGACGGTGTCTCCCCACGACAGAAGCGAGAGTGAAAACAACGTAGTGATCCAAAGGACGTATTTCATAGAGTTCCAACCCTTGAATTGGTTTTACAGTACGGTTTTTAAAATCGTCGGCACTGTACAGATCCGGATCGCAAAAAGCAAGAGAAATGACTGAAAAATGATTAAAATCAATAACTTAACAAGCAGCATCCAATTTTTTGGCTTTTTGGTCGATTTTTCAGCTATAAGGAGCGTCTTCATGGAGCTTTTAAAAAAGGAAAACTTAAAAGGGTTGCCGTTACCCGACCTCGAAAAACGTATCCTAGAGATGGGGCACCCGGCCTTTCGAGCTAAGCAGTTGTATCGGTGGATCTACAAGGAGCGCGAAACCGATTTCGAAAAAATGACCGATCTGAGCAAGGACTTTCGCAAAACACTCCAAGAGAAATTTGAACTTCCTCAAATTGAAGTGTCAGAAACTCATCCCTCGGATGATGGCACAATTAAGTATTTGGTGAAGCTTTCTGATGGGGAGCAAGTCGAGAGTGTCTTCATTCCAACCGAAGGGCGAGTCACGTTATGTGTTTCTACGCAAGTGGGATGTAAAATGGCTTGCAGCTTTTGTGCGACTGGATACCAAAAGTTTGTGCGGGATCTCAAAGCCTGGGAAATTGTGGATCAGTTGATGTCTATTCCCCATCCCAGACCCATCACAAATATCGTTTTGATGGGAATGGGAGAACCTTTTGATAATTACGAAGAAGTGATGAAAGCCCTCCAGTTATTTAATGATCCTCGGGGTCTCAAAATCGGAAAGCGACACATCACCGTTTCAACGGTGGGAATCACTGATAAAATTCAATCTTTCATCGATGCAAGTTTGGGAAAACTGGCCATCTCCCTCCATGGCACCACTGATGAGCAACGAGCGAGCATCATGCCCATCAACGCGAAGTTTCCACTTCCAGAACTCATGGATACGTGTAGAAAATTAAAGTTTAAAGGAACAGAACGCATCACCTTTGAGTATATTTTGATTAAGGACTTAAACGACTCTGATGCCGATGCGCTTCGATTGGTAAAACTCGTTCAGGGAATCCCGGTAAAAATCAATTTGTTAGCTTACAATGAAAATCCTTTTATTGATTTTAAAAGGCCTAGCGAAGAACGAGTCTTAAAATTTCAAAACATTCTTTTGAAGCATCACCTAACCTCTACTTACAGAAGAAGTCGGGGACGTGATGTGGCTGCTGCTTGCGGACAATTGCGAATTGAGGCGGAGAACCGATTGAAGAGAAAGGCTTGGGAAAAGCTTAAAGGAATTCCTCCATTACATTCTTCCACTTTTGCCCCAGAACCAGTTCTTGGGGCCTAGTTTTTAAAATTTCCTCCCGGTCCCCTTTCCATTGGGCTTTGAACCATTCTGTGGTTTCTTGGATCATCTGTGCAAAAGGTGTGGGTTTGAATCCTAATTCTCGCTCAGCTTTTTGGATGTCCACCACAATATTCACCATGGAGCTATGAGGTCCGCCTAATTCCCCGATAATTTCAGAGGGAACACTGACATAGTGTGGATCAACCCCTATGTGCTGAGCACTCTCATTAATAAAATCTTTCAGTGTCACTATTTCCCTCTGTGCAACATAGTAGGTCTGCCCAAAGGCTTGGGGATTAAGCGCTGCTCGTAAAAACACTTGAGCAACATCTTTGCTATAAGCTAGACGAAAGCTATTGACCCCGCCGTTAGCCAGCAAAATAGGCCCCCCGTCTAAAAGCCGCATCAGGTACCAAAAACCTCGTTGGGTGACATCATCAGGACCATAGACCACTGGAGGTCTGATGATAGTCCAAGGAATTTGACACTGCTCCAAAATGACTTTCTCGGCATCTAATTTCCCGCGAGCATATTTCCAATGAATGTTTTCTAGATTTTCCTCTGCCGGATGAGCGTTGTGGTCAATGGCATTTTCAATCAGAGGTTGTGGGTAAGCTTGTTTAGAGTAGCGATAAACTGAGACCGTGCTATTAAAAATGAGATGGCGCGCAGTTTTAAAAGCAGTGATGACTTTTTCTAAATCTTCAGCTTGATATCCAATATTATCGATGACCACGTCCCATCGCTTGCCTTTTCCTACTGTCATCAAATCCGTGAGAGAGTTTCGATCGCCGGTGAGCTTTTGATGTGGTGGAAGATCCGTCGGCTTTTTTCTGCCGCGAGTAAAAATAGTGACTGAGTGTCCTGCTTCAAAAAAAGCACGAACTAGTTCTTTGCCTATGAATGAAGTACCACCCAAAATGAGGATCTGCATAATGGTCTCTAGACGCGTATTATAGCTTAAAAAAGTTAAGCTCGCCTTATTATAGGTGATAAACTGGAGATCCATGAAGGTGAATCGCCCAAACTTTACCCTCCTTATTATTGTTTTCTTAACCGTCCTGTGTGGTTGGTTAGTGATGGACCGATTAAAGATTGGAATCGATCTCGGGGATGAAAGTTACTATATCGCCTTGGCCCAGCGTTTTGCTCATGGTGATCAGCCTTTTCGAGATGAAATGTTTATTACACAGAGCTTTTCTATGCTCACCTGGCCTATTTTTTATCTGATAGAAAAACTTTCGGGCACTACCCAAGGCATCATATTAAAAATGCGCTTAGTCTTTATCGGTTTTCAAAGCATCATTGCAATGGGTCTCTTTGTCTTTTTGAAGAGAACGTTTTCAGTTCCTGTAGCATGGTTTTCCAGTCTCTCTTATATATTCCTTGTTCCCTTCGGTCTTTTTGGTCTGGGTTATTCAAATTTAGGGATTGGATTGCTGACCCTATCACTTATTTGTTTAGCTTGTGTCGAGGAGGTTCCCGCATCCACCTGGTTGTTGGCTTTGGGTGGTTTTTTGGGTGGACTTAGCATTGTTGCCCATCCTGGTATGGCGGCACCCTTGGGAATCTCGATTTTAGTAATCACTTGGAAGATAGGACGTTCAGGAAGCTTTTTTCCCAAAGCACTGATTGCTCCCCTGGTTGTTCTAGCAACGACGGCGTTAGTCTTTTTTTTGAATGGTGTCACCTGGTTAGATTACTGGTGGGCAGTGCAGGCTATGAACTATACCAATCAGGCCATGGGTAGCAACCAGGGAGTCATCCGTTTTTTAGCGGTGGTGAGGGGAATAGTCTCCCTCAGTCCATTCAATTTTCTATTTTTCACTTGGGGCCTCTGGTCACTTTTTGAGTATCGCGAGGGCAAAGGCAGTTTTTGGCGGAAGGGCCTATGGTTAGGAAGCTTCTTTATTCTCCTATTTTTTACTTGTCGAACAAGTCAGGGTGGATTGGGTGTTCTCGGATACTGCCATGTCATTGGTTGGGTCTGCCTTCTTTTGCTGGCCCAAGGATCCGCCGAGCGCAGGAAATGGATACTTTCGCTGTGGTTACCCTGTTTCATGGGTATGCTGACTCTGTCGAATTTGAGTAACAGCGGTTTATCTTCCGGTGCCGTTGCTTTCCAACCTCTGCTGCCACTAACTTTATGCCTGTTGTCTGAGCCCCTTCTTTCGGCTGTTTCCAAGAAAAATAACGGGTGGGCTTCTTTTTTAGGAATGAGTGTAGCGCTTCTCTTTATTTTTCTTGAGTTCCGTTCACTTATGGGAACAGCTTACAGAGAAAACAATTATCGTGCACTCACTGAAAGAGTCGAAATGGGTGCATTTCAAGGCTTGAAAACGACTCAGGCTAAGAAAAAGTTTATTGAACAACTGCAAGCAGACTTAGCTCGGTATGAATCAGTCGCAGGTCGTATTGAGTTCACCTGCTTTTTTCCGGCTGGATACCTTTTATCACCCCAGAACGCTGGTACACCGAGTGTGTGGACTACTCCCATGCTTGGTTATCCTCGTTATGAAGCACTTATAAAGAAAATATTACCCGAGCTTTCAGTGAAGGTCAGAGTTTATGATGAAACCTATTCCAAGTTAGATATCTGGCCTCAGCAATGTGAACCCTTAAAAGAAACTGATCTCACCAAGCCGGCGAAGTTAATTAAACGAGAGGGGTACGAACTCCTAGTCGCGAATTAAAACTTTGCTTTCAGCTCCTCTAACTCCTGGGACCACTTTTCCCAATCTAACATGCCACTGTGGAGCAAGCTTTGGACATGGCTCAGCCGTTCGTAGACTCTATTTCTTTCGTCTTGAGATAAAGTGCTGAAAGCTCCGTTCGCTATTTCTTTCTCCAGAGTTTCCTTCTCACTTCCCCAGGCTTCGAGTTCTTGTTCAAGGAGAGTCGTCTTTTTTTCCAGGGACTTGATTTGATTCTTAACTTTTTTCCGCTCTTCAAAGGTTAACGTGCTTTTTGGTTTGGTTGTTGTTTCCGATAAAGATGTTTGCGGAGCGCGAGAGGGGGATGATCTTCCTTCGAGGTGTCTCACAAATTCAGGATACTTTTCAAAAAAGCTTTCCAGATCCCCTATGTGGTCAATCAGCCGATGATCGTGTGAAAGATAAAGAATTCGCTCTGCAATTTCCGACACGAATTCCCGATCGTGAGATACTAATATGGTGGTGCCCTCAAACTCTCGGATAGCCTGCTTGAGAAGATCTTTCGTTTCTACGTCCAAATGGTTAGTGGGCTCGTCCAATAAAACCAAATTGATTCGAGTGAGCAAAATTCGCAATAAGGCAAGTCGAGCTCTTTCTCCTCCGCTGAGCACTTTGGCCTTTTTATCAACGTCATCTTGGGTGGGGAATCCAAAAGCGCCTAACCAGCCTCGGACTTCTTCATACGAAACACCCACTGCTCGACTCCTTAGGTTATCGAGCACGGTATCATCTAAAGAAAGTTCATCGAGTTGATGCTGACCAAAATAACCCATCTCAACGGCATGCCCTTTTTGGAGTTCACCCGAAGTCGGACTTAAACGTTCGGCAAGCACGTTCAGCAAGGTCGTTTTTCCGGTGCCGTTATCACCCAGAATGGCTACTCGTTGTCCCCGTTTGATGTCTAATGAAATATCTCGAAGGATTTCTGGAGAATCTTCCGAGTACCGAAAGCTCAAATTGTTAAGGGCGATCGGAAATTTTCCACCAGCACCTGCTAAACGAAATTTAAAATTAAAGTTATATGAAAATCCCTCAAGGCGCTGAAGCTTGTCTTTCATTTGCTTCAATTCCAATTGCATATCCTCTGCAGATTTTAGCTTGCTTTGTGCGCGAGCAGCAGTCTGTGCTTTAGCTCTGAATTTTTCTACAAAGGCCATGTTATCTGCAATTTTATCGGCAAGGCTAACAATTGCTTTTTCTAGCAAAACTTTTTCTTCCTTTAATGAGTCTCTAAACGATAAGTAGTCTCTAAAATTCGGCCTAAAATAAAATCTGCCGCCGTGAATGATGGCGAGAGAATCCGTGACTCTTTTTTGGAGAGCTACGTCGTGAGTGACCAATACTAAACTGCCTTCATATTCCTTTTGTAAAAACTCCTCCAGCCACTGAATAGAAGAAATGTCCAAGTGGTTAGTGGGTTCATCCAGCAACAAAACTTCGGGTCTCTGAAGTAATGTATCACCAATGAAGACCCGAAGGAGCCATCCTCCACTGAGCTGACTCATAGGATTCTCCATCCACTCCTGATTGAATCCAAGACCGGAAAGGATTTTCTTAATTTCCCAATCACGATCTTCTTCGTAGTTGTCCGGTTGCAATATCTCTAAGCGGCGTTTCAAAAAAGCTAACGGCGACAGGGAGTCCTCTTTTTTCTGAGTCACTTGGAGTACTGCCGAATCTAACAGGGATTGATCGAGAAATCCGATTTGCAGTTTCCGGCCCCCAACAATGTTGCACTTTCCTTCCGGAGATTCCATTCTTCCTGATAAAATTTTCAGCAGGGTGGACTTACCACTTCCATTTCGACCTGCCAGGGCCACACGCATGCCACTATAAAGCGTCCAGTTCACGTCTTCAAAGAGCACACGGTTGGGGTAATGGACTGCAACATTTTCTAAAACTAATTGGGCTGACATAAGGGTACTTTGGTACCTTGGATGAGCGCGTCAGGCAAGGCCAAGAGACCAAATTCAAGCGGAGAAAGTTGATAAATTGCACTATAATCAGAAACCGTGAATTCAAAGGCATCTCAGTGGCCTAAAATCTCTGTTATTTTGGGCAATTTTAATTATGAACAATGGGTGGAACGCGCTGTCCTCTCGGTTGTGGAGCAGGACTATCCCAATCTCGAGTTCCTGGTGATTGATGATGGGTCTACGGACCGGTCCGTAGAGATTCTTAATAAATATAAAGCTTCTTTCGATTATTGGAACCCCAGGGAAAATCAAGGACACTTCTCTTGGGTTCAAGAAGGCTGTGAGCGCGCTACCGGGGATCTCATCAATTGGTTGTGCTCTGATGATTATTTAGCCCCCGAGGCGCTTTGGAAGGTGGGGCAACAGTTTAAGGAAAAGCCTTCTGACTTGATTACAGGGGAGGCTATTCGTTGGACCGGGACAACTCCTCAACGTCTTAAGCCGCAAGTTCCAGCGAGATTCTCTGAGATATTTTCAAAGGGTCTAGTACTGCCTCAGCCAGCGACGTTTATTCGAACGGCACTCTTCAGGCAAGCGTTACCCCCCAGAGGAATGGTGGATGTCCTTGTAGATACAGCTCTCTATTTAAAACTTTGGGCACAATTAGACTCGCAGATCACTTTTCAAATCATTCCAAATACCCTGGCTCATGTTGAGAACCATCCAAATGCTCAAACCTCCAGAAAGGGCCTCATAACAAAAGCGGAAATACTACGGATTTATAATTGGCTGGAAGAGGGGTGTCAGGGCAAAAACAGGGAGCTCACTCGGAAACGAAAAAGACTTCATGCCAGATTAGATCAGCTGGAAACGATTGCCGCATCTTCTCAAGCGGGTCTATCGAAACTGATCCATTTGTTCCTGCATGAACCCAGAATTATCATTGAGCGTTCTTTTTGGGGTGCAGTTCGTAAAAAAATTGTCTAGATTGAAAATCTCATCAAGAAAGGCCGTATGGAAAACTCATCCTACCAAGGAAAAATAAAAATTTATGCTGATGGAGCAGATAAGGCTTCGATGCTAGCTCTTTCAAAGAATCCAGTGGTCCAGGGTTTTACTACGAATCCTTCACTGATGAAAAAATCAGGGGTTAAAGACTACCAGGCATTTTGTTTGGAAATTTTGAACGAAATAATCAAACAACCGATTTCTTTTGAGGTTTTTGCGGACGATTTCAAAGAAATGCATCGACAAGCGCTGCTCATCAAAGAGTGGGGAAGTAATGTTTACGTTAAAATTCCGATCACCAACAGCAAAGGAGAATCTTCACTAGAACTCATCCGAACACTCAGCCATCAAGGAGTGAAGTTGAATGTGACTGCGCTCTTTACGTGGGATCAAGTCCAGGGAACAGTAGAGGCTCTGCGAGGAGGCGCCCCGTCCATTGTTTCGGTCTTTGCTGGAAGAATTGCAGACACGGGCCGTGATCCCATGCCATTGATGGAAAAGTCAGCACAGTTGTGTAGAAAAACAGATCCAAAAATTGAGTTATTGTGGGCCAGTTCTCGAGAGTTTTTTAATTTGGTACAAGCTGAGATGGCAGGCTGCCATATCATCACTTGCACAACGGATATCATCAATAAATTGTCCATGCTGAATAAAGATTTAAAAAAACTCAGCTTGGAGACAGTTCAGGCATTTAAAACAGATTCAGAGCTGGCAGGATTTAAGTTGTAAAAAAGGGAGAGCCCAACACTGAGGCTCCCCCTGGTACTTTCACACACACCCAATTAAGCAGCTTTTAAGAAGCGAGACGTTGGAGTTGAACGATCCCAACGGCGACTCCATTTTTGATACGACTTTTTATCTTTGTTTACAGCACTTTGATATTTGCGGCTGTGCTGGGAAAAGCACTTCTCTAAAAAGCCATAATACGTATTGTACAAATGCGCAGAAAGGAAATGAGTAAACCAAGACTTTGTACAACCAGGTCCTACTTGGTATTTTTTTGAAAAGTGATTGATTTCTGAATTGAGCATAGAATACCAGCGGCGTGCTTCCCAGCTGTGCAAGAAATTACCTACAAATACAGTTTTTCCAGACAGCACGAAGCCCACTTCAAAACCTTCTCCAACACTTTTCAAATAGGTTTTTCCGGTGCTGTTCCCGTTACGATAAGTACGACTTGTCATTGATTTCCTCCGTTAGAAAATTAAGAGATGAAAACACATCGGAAGAGAGCCCGCAGAGGTTTACAAAAAATTAATTTGTAAGAAGAATTTTGATGGAATGGCTGAGAGTGTCAGACTCAATCGTTCCCAGAGTGACGGGAATGGGGTTTTTGAACAGGGGTCCATCGTATACAAAAGTGTGGAACTCACCGTTTTCGCCGCAGGGGTCCACGTGATTCGGTAAACTGTGTAAAAAAGCTTCATTGAAGGGTTGACCCAAATAGGTATTGGATAAACGGCTGGGATCTACTCCACAGACCAGTGCACTAAACTTTAACCGAATAAATTCATGAGCTAATTGGGTAGTATCCTCTTTCCATAATGGAAATAACAATTCAAAGCCCAACGGTCTTAAAAAATTCTCCCGATATTTTCTGATGTCTGACAGGAATAAGTCGCCAAAGACGAGATGGCTGACTCCAGCATTTTGATGGACTTTAAGCGCCCTGCTCAAACGGTTTTCATATTCAGTATTTGGACAAGCAGCAGGTATTGGGACCAGCGAGAGGGGAAGTCCAAGCGCCTGGGCCTGTGCTGCCAATAAGTCCGCAGAGACTCCATGAAAGCCTACTTGATGGGAGCCCTCAAGTACTGTTGAAAGGAGCCCCACGACTTCAAAAGAGGAGTTCTGAAGCACTCGGTGCAAAGACAAACAGGCATCTTTTCCAGAAGACCAAAAAATAAGAGCTCGATGTTTCACTGGTGACTCTCATGGTAACCAGAATCGCGAAAAAGTGCCGAATTTTGTTAGCTGCCCTCAGAAGTTATGCGTATTCTCTTTGGCATCAAACCTGCTTTAGTCCTCTGGCGAGGTTCTTCCGCAGGGAGGAACACATAAGGGGGCAGGAGATGAAACCAGTTTTTGGAACTTTCGTTTTAATCACAGCATTACTTCTCAGCGCTTGTGGGCGCGATGAACAGGGGCAACAACCACCTCCCCAAAATCCTCCAGTGGTGAATAACGTTCCTCCCGATCAAGGCGGATACACTGAAGGGGGTGGATATGGCGGTTACTGTGGAATCCTGTGCCGGTGGCGGTTACGTCGGCAGCAACGCCGTCAAGGGTGCTGGTACGCTGACTAACCCCTTAAAAATCTTTATATTTGAAGAGGTTTGACTCCTAGGGTACTTTAAACCGGTCATGAAACCGGTAAGTCCCGATGTCCAGTTTCCTCAACTGGAAGAATCTATTCTGAGCTTTTGGAAAGAAGAGAAGATCATTCAAAAAGGTCTTCGGATGAACGAGGGCCAAAAGCCATTTCTTTTTTACGACGGGCCTCCTTTCGCTACAGGGCTTCCTCATTACGGACATTTACTCGCTGGCACTTTAAAAGACGTTGTTCCCCGCTACTGGGCCATGAAAGGGCGCTATGTGGAGCGCCGTTGGGGATGGGATTGTCATGGCTTGCCTGTTGAATTTGAAATGGAAAATGAGCTTGGGCTTTCCGGCTATCGAGAGGTTGAAAAGTTTGGAGTCGCCAAGTTCAACGATGCCTGCCGTAATATTGTCCAACGCTACACTAAAGAATGGGAAGAAGTTGTTTACCGTACAGGGCGATGGGTTGATTTTGAGAATAAGTACCGAACGATGGATACCCCCTTCATGGAAACAGTATGGTGGGTTCTCAAGCAACTGTGGGATAAAGGTTTGGTCTTTGAAGGGCATCGGGTCATGCCTTATTCTTGGCGCATTGCCACTCCCTTATCAAATTTTGAAGCCAGTTTAAATTATAAGGAAGTGCAGGATCCGGCGCTGACGTGTCGATTCAAAAGTAAAAAGCATAATCGATATTTTCTCGCATGGACAACCACTCCCTGGACACTACCCTCTAATTTAGCTTTAGCCGCCAACCGAGATGTGGAGTATGTGGAAGTTAAAGAAACAGCTACACAAGACCACTACGTCTTAGCAAAGTCCCGCTTGGCAGCCTACTTCAAAAAGCCTGAGGACTACGAATTAGTATCAGAGTTTAAGGGAGCGCAGCTTGAGCATGAAGCGTATGAGCCTTTGTTTCCTCATTTTGCAGATCGGGCTCAGTCAGGAGCCTTTCAAGTCATTCTAGGAGAACATGTCACAGATACTGATGGAACGGGCCTTGTGCACACAGCTCCTGCTTTTGGGGAAGAGGATTTCGAAGTTGCACAAAAATACAAGATTCCCCTAGTGGATCCTACCGATCATGAAGGCAAATTCACTGAAGCACTTCCTGAGTTTGCGGGCATGAACATTAAAGATGCTGACAAAGAAATTGTGAAGTGGCTCAAATCTAAGGGTGTCGTTTTTAGACATGATACGTACGTTCATAATTATCCTTTTTGTTGGCGCAGTGATACCCCCCTCATGCAGAAAGCGATTTCCACTTGGTTTGTAAGGCTCGAGCCACTCAAAAAAAAGCTGCTTAAAAATAATCAGGAAACACACTGGGTGCCGGAGCACTTAAGAGATGGTCGGTTTGGAAACTGGTTGGAAAATGCTCGCGACTGGAATATTAGCCGGAACCGCTTTTGGGGGACCCCGATTCCCATTTGGAAATGTAACAAAGAATGCGGCGAACACGTTTGTATTGGTTCTATTGCTGAACTAGAAAAATACAGCGGAAAAAAACTGAGCGATATCCACAAGCATTTTGTTGATGAAGTGAAAATCCCCTGTCCCAAATGTAAAAAACCCATGAATCGCATTCCTGAGGTTTTGGATTGTTGGTTTGAATCGGGCTCGATGCCCTACGGCCAGCAACATTATCCTTTTGAGAATAAAGAAAAGTTTGATGCTGCTTTTCCCGCAGATTTTATTGCGGAAGGCATTGATCAAACCCGAGGCTGGTTTTACACCTTGTCGGTTTTGTCGACTGCTTTGTTTGACAAGCCCCCTTTTAAGAACGTCATTGTCAACGGACTAGTGCTTGCAGAAGACGGCAAGAAAATGTCGAAGCGCCTGAAAAACTATCCAGATCCTAAATATCTGCTTGATACTTATGGAGCTGATGCTTTGCGAGCTTATCTGATGAGTTCACCCGCATCACATGCTGAAGATCTTCGATTCTCCGAGGCGGGAGTGAAAGAAGTTGTTCGCAGCGTCTTGTTACCGCTCTGGAACGCTTACAGTTTCTTCACCACTTACGCTCGGGCCGATCAATGGGAGCCGCAAGTCTCAACAGCTTTTATCTCTCAATTGAGAAACCCACTCGATCAATGGTTGCTTTCTCGGATGCAAAGTTTGCTCACGAGCGTTGAGAAAAAAATGGAAGTTTACCACCTCTATGAAGTCGTTCCAGAAGTGATCGGATTTATAGATGAGTTAACCAATTGGTACATTCGTTTGAATCGAAGACGATTTTGGTCTGAGGAAAAATCAGAGGACAAGCAGAATGCATATGCCACCCTCTATCTGGTCATTACTGAGTTTTGTAAAGTGTTGGCACCCATTCTACCGTTCATGACAGAAGCCATTTATCAAAATGTGAAGGTGGGCGGTGAAGCTCGAGAGAGCATTCATTTGTGTCGTTATCCAGAAGCACAAAAAACACTGGTTCGTAAAGAGCTCGAAGAGCAAATGGCACTCGTGCAAAAAGTCGTTTACATGGGCCGCACGATTCGAAACACCAACAAGCTGAAAACTCGGCAGCCGCTTCGAGAGTTTTTAGTGATCACCCGAAATCCCACGGATCAGAAAACGATAGAAGCTTTTTCTGATTTGATCGCGTCTGAACTCAACGTAAAGAAAGTCGCGTTCACTAGTGACGAGGAAAAATGGGTCAAATTAACAGCTAAAGCAAATGCCAAAGTGTTGGGACCCAAGCTAGGTCCTAAAATGAAAATCATTTTACAGAAAATTAAAGAGCTTCCTCCTGAATCCGTGGCTCGATTGGACCGCGAGGGCAAGATAGTGATTGAAGGAGAGACGATTCTTTTGGAAGACATTGTGATTGAACGGGCCCCCCAGCAAGCAGGGTTAATACAAAGTTCGGGTGGAGTGACCGTATGGTTTGATACCCAGTTAGATCAAACCCTCATTGAAGAGGGACTCGCACGAGAACTGGTGAATCGGGTACAAAAACTAAGAAAAGATCTCAATTTAGAAGTCACGGACCGCATTGAATTAGCAGTTAAAAGTTCTCCCGCATTGGAACAGGCCTTCGCTCGGTTTCAACCTTATATTCAAGAAGAAGTTTTGGCAGCTCAACTGAAAGTTTCTGACTCTGGAAAGGGTCCTGTTTTCGACCAGGATATTGACGGAACTTCTGTACAGCTCTGGATTACCAAGGCGCCCACCTGATTGAAGAGTAGGCGCCCCAGTTCTTTTGATTATTTCTTTGTCTTTTCTGCTTCTGAATGATCACCACCGCATTTATGATGGGGACATTCTCCTGTCTTTGCACAATCACAAGCTTTGCAATCACAGGTTTTGCTACCTTCGCCTTTTTTACAGGCTTCGGTGCACTTATGGTCGCATTTACAAGCTGCCTTTTCACCCGCTAAAGTTGGCTGAGTTAATAACAAAAAAGCAGTAGTGATACTCAATAATAGAGTTTTCATAAGACCTCCTTGTTTCTTCATCTTACACCGTTTTGCGTAAAAAAATATGTCGAAAAACTAAATGGTTTGGCAAATCGATAGCTTATCCAATTCGCCCTTGACCTTTTTTGTCTCGTTACCAAATTTGTTCTAAGAAACAAAAGAGAAAAAAGGAGAAATCGTATGACAACCCTGAGTTTGTGGAATGAGAGCCCACTTTTTAAAAACATTTTAGGTAAGGAATGGGATTCGTGGACGAGCGAGACCGCTTTCGTGCCTCCCTGCGATGTCCAAGAATTAGAGAATCATTTTTTGATCAGTATGGATATCCCAGGTCTGAAAAAAGAGGATTTCAACATTGAGGTCAATGAAGACGTTTTGACGATTTCAGGTGAACGGAAAACGGAAAAAAAGAAAAGCGAGAGGGGCTATTTTCGTTCAGAACGGTTTGCTGGCAAGTTTAGGAGAGATTTCGCGCTGGGTGAGCAGGTTAATGTTCAAAAAATTGAAGCCAGCTATGAGGAAGGAGTTCTAAAAGTTCAAATTCCGAGAGAAAAGCCTGTGAAACCTGAAGTGATTAAGATCAAAGTGGGTGAAAAACTTCCAACAGAAGACACCCATTAATGCCCTCCGGGGTGCATCCTAACGGGGATGCACCCTTCCCCCAACTTTCAGTGTCTGACACTGCTAGACAAAACGTTAACAAGGGTCACCACTTACTCAGATAAATTGCTCAACCGAATTTTACGAATGCGGTAGAATTAGAGCCATCTTCATCAGCTCTTAAAAAACATAGAAAAAGGATCATCAGCATGAAAAAGTGGCTTGTAGTTGCTCTCACTGCAGTACTTTTAGGAAATCAAACCCATTCACGACGGTATTATTACGTTGAAGTGCCCATGGAGTCTCCAAAGGACTTAGAGCCCCTGAGAGCCCAAGGATTTGATATTGCTGGAGTGGATTTTGAGAAAAAAACAGCAAGTCTTGTTATGGAGGAGACAGAGTTAGGTCGGGCAAGAAACCTGACTGTCATTGCCATGAGAGAGTTGGATCGGCTGGATGAAGAATATAAGAATCCGGCAGAGGTCGAGGCCTCTTTGATTGAAACCGAAAAGAATTATCCGCACTTGGTTCGAAGAGAATCCATTGGAAAGTCGGTGGAAGGTCGAGAAATTTGGGCGGTTGCTTTAACTCACAAGTTCTCACGAAAAAAAGCCCCTAAAAAGACTCTGTTGGTCGATGCAACCCATCACGCTCGTGAAGTCATGACGACTGAAGTGGCCCTCGATATCATTGATTATTTAACCAAGAATTTTGCAGCCGATGAGCAGGTGCGTAAGTGGTTAGATAATTATGAAGTCTGGGTAGTCCCCATGTTGAATCCCGATGGCAATGAGCGCGTCTGGACCGAAGATAGGATGTGGAGAAAAAATGCTCGAGGGGGTTATGGAGTGGATATCAATCGAAACTATCCTTACTCCTGGGCAAAGTGTAATGGATCCTCTGGATTTACCGGATCAGACACTTATCGTGGCGCTTCTGCAGGATCCGAACCAGAAACGCAAGCGCTGACCCAACTCGTGACCCGCATTCAGCCCAAGTTTAATTTGTCCTATCATTCCTACTCGGAACTGGTGATCTATCCGTTTGGGTGCAATCCTGAAACAGTGCCCAGTCCTGATGCAGATGTTTATTTGCAAACTGGTAAAGAGCTTGCAAAAAAACTGGTGAAGGATTCCGGTCAGGGGTCCTACAAAGCGGGTACTTCCTATGACCTTCTTTACAATGTGGATGGGGGATCGATCGATTGGATGTATGGTAAGGAAAAAGTAATGGCCTTTGTGGTTGAATTGAATGGGAGTTATCAAGGCTTTCAACCCTCGTACTCCAAGTGGCGGGATAGCACAGTGGCGCGTCAACGAGCCGGTTGGATGTATTTGTTAGAACAAATGGATAAACCAGGTATTAAATAAGGCCATGAAGCCGCTTAAAATTGCGATCGGAGTGGGGGGACGTTTCCATTCCGATCACATGGCCTTGGCTTTGAGTCAATTGGGTCACGAACCAGAGCTCTTTTCTTCGCAACCCGCCTTCAAATTCCCTGAGTCCGTAAAAAGCCAAGTTTCATCTATTCTTTATCCGGAAGTCATTTTTAGAGTGATGCGAAAGCTGGGGCAACCTCAACTCGGCTCGGATTTTAAAATGACCCAATTCGGTCAACGTCTGGCGAGTCGATTAGCCTCCGAACCCTGGGATGTTTTTATTGGTTGGTCTTCATTTTCTAAAGAGGCTTTGGAAAGAAAAGTGGCCTCTCGACAAGTGCTCATGCGAGATTCGAGTCACATCACGGTTCAAATGGATATCTTGGCTCGTGAACATGAAAAATTAGGAATCCCTTTTCGACGAGATCAGACTGCTGAAAAACGAGAACTCCAAGAATATCAGCTAGCGGATCAGATTTTTGTGCTTTCTCAATTTGCAGAGCGCAGCTTTTTATCTCAAGGAGTGCCTTCTGAAAAATTAAAAGTGATTCGTTTGGGGGTTGACACCACTCTGTTTCATCCCGGGCCATCAAAAAGTAGACCTCAACAGACACCGTTGAGAGTTGTTTATTTTGGTTCACTTTCTGTACGCAAAGGAATTCACTATTTCTTGGAATGTTCAAAGAAGTTTAAAGAAAACGAAGTAGAGTTTCATTGCGTGGGAAATGTGGACCCTGATTTGGAAGATTGGATTCCAAGAAACCCACAAGTTCGTTTTTATCCTGCGATGCCTCAAACTCAGTTGGCAAAATTTTTAAGAGAAATGGATGTTTTTCTATTTCCCACTTTGGAAGATGGGTTTGGTCAAACGTTAGTGCAGGCGATGGCCTCCGGATTAGTCTCTATAGTGACGCCTTATTGTGGAGCAGCAGAACTCGTCAGTTCAAATGAAGGCATTCTGGTCGAGTCTGCCAGTGCTGCTGCTTTAGAGGACGCGATTGTACAACTTCTTAAAGATCCGAAAAAAGTGAACCACTTAAAAGAGAGTTCAGTGAAAAAGGCCAGAGACATCCATTGGGGGCACTATCAAACCCAACTCCAGAAATTTTTTGGATTAGGCCGAAACCCGGGCATAGCCTAATTGTTCGGTTTGTTCCCACAGTCCCACTTGTACAAAACTTAACGCAGGTACCTCAGGGAAATCCCAATCGGAAATTTCACTTTGAAATCGCTCCCATAAAAACAAAGCTAAGTTCTCACAGGTGGGATTAGAGCGGGTGTTAGAATCCAAGTTATTGTTATTATTTAGGAATGTTTCCTGAAGCGGCTTCAGAGCGAGCCCCAACTTTTCTTGCGCCCAAGGGAGGCTTACCACGCGGCCCTGCTTTAAAACGCCTTTGAGCCCCACTTGTATTT
>RFNT01000228.1 GCA_009927045.1 bacterium
CCACAAATCCAAAACCCAGAGAACCATGGGTACTTTTTTGAACTTCTTAAATAGTATTCCAGGTAGGCCAACGGTTGCTGGGGAGAGCTGATAAACAAAAATCATATCAACTTTGATGTTTCTTAGTTTCCACATCCCCAGAAGGCAGGCGCTGAGGGCAAAACTCAGATAATTTAATAAAAGTGTGATTTTATTTCTTCCCCTAGGTATTAGGGGACATCTGATTATTTGGGCCCCCTCAAATCGAGAAAATCGTTCCTTGTCTGCTTTAAAAACAGGCAGAATCTTGCCCTCGGGATAGTTTGGATATCCGGTTAAAACAGTCACCTGATGTCCACGTTTCAGAAGGTCAGAAACCAAATCATTGATTCTGAAGTTTTCAGGCCAAAAATACTGAGTAACGACAAGAAGATGCATTTTTAGATTGAGCTTTTCTTCCAAACATTTCGATTCACATAGTCAGTATAACTTAGAATCAGCCTGACGACTTTGTCTGAGACATTGGGAACCATGTAGTCCAACGGGGCGGTGGTTGGCCATCCTGGGTGTTGTTCAAGGGCCACAGCTATGGCTTGTTCCACAAGGCCCGAATCCAGGCCCACCATCATAACAGCAGCGTTGTCCATTCCCTCAGGGCGCTCATGCGATTCCCGTAGATTGAGTGCTGGAAAACCCAGAATCGAAGACTCTTCTGTAATCGTTCCGCTATCGGACAAAACAACTTTTGAGGACATCTGAAGCTTCACGTAATCAAACAAACCCAACGGTTTCAAAAGTTGGACTCGAGGGTCTAACTTCCCATTTTGCTGATCGATTCGTTTCCTAGTACGAGGATGGGTAGAAACGATTACTGGTAGACCGAAACGACTGCTCAGGCGATTTAATAGTGCCACCAGTTTTTTTAATTGGATATCGGATTCGATATTTTCCTCGCGGTGGCAACTTACTACAAAAAAGTGATTGGGTCTTAGCCCTAACGTTTCAAGTACCATCGATTTATCAATGAATGGCCGGTAGTGACTTAACACCTCATACATCGGACTACCCGTCTTAATCACACGATCTGGAGGGAAGCCCTCTCGCAGTAGGTAATCTCTGGCGATATCACTATAGGTAAGATTGATATCAGAAGTATGATCTACTAACTTCCGATTGATTTCCTCTGGAACTCGTTGGTCAAAACAGCGATTTCCAGCCTCCATGTGAAAAACAGGTATCTTTCTTCTTTTGGCTGGAATAACTGCCAGGCAACTATTGGTATCTCCCAAAACCAGGACCGCGTCTGGTTTTATCTTATCTAACACTTGATCAGTAGCAATAATGACCTTCCCGATAGTTTCCGCTGCATTTTCTCCAGCAGACTCAAGAAAAAAATCAGGCTTTTTAATCTTCAGCTCATCAAAAAACACCTGATTCAGTTCGAAATCGTAATTCTGCCCTGTGTGGACCAGCGTGTGATCAGTGAAAACCTCAAGCTTTGCTAAAACTCGAGAGAGTCTAATAAGCTCCGGACGTGTGCCCACTATCGACATGACTTTTATTTTTCGTTCCATCTTCAACTCCAAAAGGAATGGTGTCGGGTCTTGCCCTCTCAAAATTCTCATTGGCCCACAAAATAACAATTAGCTCAGAGGAGCCAATGTTGGTTATATCATGTGCCCATCCCGGTATTGTACGAACCACCTGAGGTTTTTTCCCCGATACGTTCAACTCGCTTGTTTCTCCGGTTGTGATGTGACGAAATCGAAACTGGGCCTCTCCTTGAACGACAACAAATTTTTCGTTCTTGGTGTGATGGTAATGGCCTCCCCGAGTGATTCCTGGGTGTGCGGTAAAAAAAGAAACTTGTCCGGAATCCTTAGTCTTTACAATCTCAGAAAAAGATCCACGAGCATCTGTGTGAATCGGTAATGGATAGGAAAATTGTTCTGGCCTTAAAAAGCTTAAAAAAGTTGCAAAAAGTGCGCGATCTAAGCCTGATCCCACTCGATCGACCTGAAGTGAGGTTTCTAAATCTTTAAAGGATTCGATTTTCTCGGCAAGTGCTCCGACTGTGATTGAAAATCTTGGCTCGACTTGGCGAAATTGAAACCCTTCTTCTCGAGCCTTAAGAATATTGATGAAAGAATCAATGACGTCATCGATGTAAACCAATTCCACGGAGGCATTTGGATCATGCACCTCAATGGGCTTTCCTTCAGAAATATTTTTGCAAAAAGTAGCAACAACCGAGTTGTAGTTGGGTCGAGACCATTTGCCAAAAACGCCGGGAAGACGGTACACAAAAACAGGAATGCCTGTTTCTCGATGTAGCGCCTCTAATGCCAGTTCCCCCTGGCGCTTACTTTTTCCATAAGGCGAATCATTAGTTGCTTGAGCAGACGAAGCATAAATAAGTGTTGGCTTTTGAGACTGTTCTCTACACAGCTGACAAATCTGATCGGTAAATTTCCAATTGGTTTCGGAAAATTCAGCAGCATCCTTGGGGCGATTAACTCCGGCAAGATGAAAAATGAATTCGACCTGAGCTAACTCAGATTTAAGAAGGCCCAAAGGACTCTGTCTTGAGATAGGGACTACATCAACACCCTGCTCCCGCAATCTCACCGTAAGATTTTTTCCGATAAAGCCATTGGCTCCAGTAACCAATACCCGCATTTAAACCTCTGGATTCAAAAATCCACTCGTTA
>RFNT01000182.1 GCA_009927045.1 bacterium
TGTCTATAAATTTTTCCACTTGAGAAAATTCAACAATTTCATCGAATTTTTTCTGGATTTCGTGCTTCCGCATTCCCAAGAGAGCCCCATTCAAAAAGATGTTCTCTCTCCCTGTCAGTTCAGGATGAAAACCAGTTCCCACTTCCAAAAGACTCGCCAAACGTCCTCGAACCCGAACGGAACCTAAAGTGGGCTCAGTGATTCGACTCATGACTTTGAGAAGTGTTGATTTGCCAGCTCCGTTCTTCCCCACCACCCCAATAGTCTCTCCAGGTGATGCTTCAAAGGAAATATCTTTCAGCGCCCATAAAATCTCAGAGTCCTGCTTTTTCGAAAACGATCCTTTTGTAAGATTTCTGAAAAATGCAGAGGCAGAATGGGTCAGAGTATCTCGAAGTGTTGCATAATTCGAATGGGTGGCTTGACCCAATATGTACTTCTTTGAAATATGTTCAATTTTAATTGAGTAGCTCATGCTTAGAAGGAAAACGGGCCCACAACTGCTATGCTTTGATTGACGACTCGGGCACTCAATGAGACTGTTTGAGTATACTATGATTTCTCTGTTTAATCCGAACTCGGCCGCGTCAAAAGAATCCGGAATCTTTGGCTTACCGTTTCGTTTTTCTGAAAGTCAGTTGGTTTATCTGCCTGTACCTTGGGAAGTGACCACTTCCTATGGGGGTGGCACCGCTTTGGGACCCCGAGCCATCTTGGCCGCAAGCCGTCAAGTAGACCTGTTTGATGCTGAAGTTCTGAACCCCTTCGAAGCGGGACTTTTCATGATGAAAGAATCCTTAGAGGTCCAACGCTGGAATGAAGCCGGAAAAATCAAAGCGCGACCTATTATTGAATGTGGTGGTGACCTCCTCAATCAACCCGAGATGAATCAACAACTTAAAGAAGTAAATGCTTTGGGAGCCTTACTCAATGATTGGGTTCGAAAAGAAACTTTGAAACTTTTTCGAGATGGAAAAATTCCAGCAATCATAGGTGGCGATCATTCTGTTCCCTTCGGAGCTGTGCAGGCAGCAGCTGAATTATTTCCCCAGATCGGAATCCTGCATTTTGATGCCCACAGTGACACTCGAAATGCATTTGAAGGGTTCACTTGGTCACATGCTTCTATTATGCACAATGTGATTCAGAGCATCCCCCAAGTGAGCAAACTAGTACAAGTAGGTATTCGAGACTTTTGTGAGGAAGAACTTGCATTTAGTACACTCCACAAAAATAGAGTTAAAACGTTTTATGATCTCCAGTTACAAAATAGAAAGTTTGAAGGGGCTTCCTGGAAAGTCTTGTGTGATGAAATCATCAAAGAACTCCCGCAAACCATTTGGATTTCATTCGATATCGATGGACTAGATCCCAAACTTTGTCCAAATACTGGCACTCCAGTTCCCGGTGGTTTAGATTTTTCTGAAGCGTGTTATCTCATCAAGCAAGTTGCGCTATCAGGCCGTAAAATCATCGGATTCGACCTCAACGAGGTAGCTCCCGACCTATCTCAAAAAAATGAATGGGATGCCAATGTGGCAGCTCGACTTTTATATAAACTCACTGCTTGGACTCTGTACTCGCAAGGAAAAGCTGAGCTGAAATCAGCTTTTTAAACCGTTTTTGATGGAGAAAAGCGGCTAGTGCTAAGGCTGAAATCATGCCAATCCAAAAACCAACAGGGCCCATATTTCTATAAAATGTGAGCCACACACTGAGGCCCATGCCAAAGCAGCTATAAGAAATCAACGTATTGAAGAAAGGAATTCGAGTGTCTTTGATCCCCCGAAGTAAATAAATCCCTAATACTTGCAGGCCATCAAAGATTTGAAAGACTCCCGCAATCCTGACTAGTTGAACAGATAAATCACGAATGACGGCATCAGGACTATACAGAGCTACAATTTGCTCTGCGAAAATCAGCAAAATACTTGCATTTAAAATCCCTAGAAAAAGACAAATGGCTTGTCCTAGAGTTCCTGTCATTTTTACGCCACCCCAATCTTCTCGTCCCGCATAGCCCCCCACCCGAACAGAAACCGCGAAGGAGACTCCCATTGGGATCATAAAAGTAACTGAAGCTACATTGAGCGCAATTTGGTGAGAGGCAACTGCAGTCACTCCCAATAATCCCATAATGAGCGTGCTTCCACTAAAGTACGCCATTTCTGCCAACATGGAACCGCTCGAGGGAAGCCCGAGTCGAAGCATTTCTTTGATGTGAATCCAATTAACTTCCCACTGGTCCCAAAGGCGTAACTTCTGAAATCGAGAAGCCACTGAAACATAGACAAGCAGTCCACCACAGAGCATGACTTGGACAGTGGCCGTGGCGAATCCCGCGCCGGCAATACCTAAATTTGGTAATCCCCAAAGCCCAAACACCAAACCAAAATCCAAAACTCCATTTAGAATAGCTCCAACAAACACTAAGAAAATGGTGGGCTTGGGATCTTCCACAGAATCGCAAAACTGCCTCAAAACAATAAAGGTTAAATAAAACGGGACTCCCCAGACGATCGCTCTCAAATACTTCTCTGACTCTATGAGTAATTCCGAATCCTGTCCCACCCATTCTAAAAGCGGTCGTCCCCAATGAAGAAGAGTTCCCATTCCAAGAGCCAAAGCAAAAGCAACCGCCATGGCGGAATGGATGAGGCTTCTCATGTGATCTGTTTTTTTCGCTCCAAAGGCATGCGCTACGAGGGGATTCAATGCGCTCAGAACTCCCAAAGAGAGCAACTGAAGTAACCAATAATACGTAGTAGCGATTGCCATGGCGGCTAAACTACTAGCTCCGAGCTTCCCAACGACCATGTTATCGACAACTGGCATGGTCATCCACAGAAGTTGAGTGGTCACCATAGGAAAAGCTAAACGAAGGATGTGTTTTGCTTCAAAAAACTCGCGCTTCATGCCACATTTTATCAAAGCGACTTTGATATTGAGAAACAACTTCGCTTTTCCAGATATAAATTTGATTCTCTTGATTCTTAAAGCTTGCGCCATGGGTGAAGTTGAAAGACCCTGTTTCTAATTTGTCTTTATCCACAATCACAAATTTATGATGCATGATCCCTCGTTGATACCCAGACCGAGCCGGAACTTGGGCTTTGATCAGAGTGGAGACAAGAGAATGTCTTTCTTTACTCTGCCGTCTGTCCACCAGCACCCGAACCGGAATTCGCCTGGAGGCCATTAAAATTTCATGCACGATTTGGGGATGCGTCAGACTGAAAATGGCAATGTCTATTGATTTTTTTGCAGAACGGATAAAAGAAATGAGTTGTTCATCACATTTTTCGTCTGGTGAAAAACAAGTCGTAATAGCAGAGTCTGAAGATAAATCCCCCTGCAGAGGTTGGGCCAACTGAGGTGACCCCGCACATCCCATCAAGCTCAATCCTATCCCCATCCCCCAGAACACTCTATGGTGTTTACTCGTCCTGAAAAACACGTTTCAACCTCCACACTTCAATACGATCAGAGTCAGTCTCTTGAACGTTCAAAAGACGGTAGTGATTCTCTATGCTCAAGGACTCAAAGTAAAGCCGTCCCCCGCTGCCCGCAATCTTTTTGGATAGATAAAGAACTACTTCTTGAACCCATTGATTCTTGACCAGCTCTGTAAACACTCGAGGTCCGCATTCGATCCAAGCTTCGTGAAACCCTTGTTGCGCTAACAACGAAGAAAGTCCCTCAAGTCTCAAAAGATTTTTAGAGGACTCCAGTCCCAGAACCTGCCCCTTTAAACCCAAAAATCTTTGTTTCCCAGTTTCAATTCGGTTGTGATCGCCCACCCAAATCGTTTGAAGAGCATTTTTTATGATATCGCTATCCAAAGCACACCGAAATTCTCTATCCAAAATACAAATCGGTTTCTTGATCACTTGTTTACCCAGTCGAACCGTAAACAAAGGATTATCAATCCTGATGGTGGATTCACTGGTGATTAACACATCCGCTTCTGATCGACGCCGATGCGTGTAGGCATTCGCCTCGGGGCCTGAGATGAATAAACGTTCTCCTGATTCTCCACTCGTTCCAAAATCTTTGGTAAGCGCTAACTTGGCAGTCAACCAAGTTCTCTGATGGCGCGTCCAAAAATCATAGGAACGATAGAAGTCATCCACTTCGGGATCCTGAATATAAGAGACCTCAATTCCAGCATCTCTGAGGATTTGAGCCCCTTTACCTGAAACCTGAGGATTTGGATCTGCATGGGCATAGACCACTCTGCTGATTTTTTTTTCCTGGATCAGATCAGTGCACGGAGGGGTTTTGCCAAAATGACAGCAGGGTTCTAAAGTTACGAAGAGGGTAGTTCCGGCGGCTTCTCGCACCCCCCGAAGCGCTTCTACTTCAGCATGCGGTTGACCGGCAGCCCAATGCATGCCCCGCCCGACTACTTGCTGGTTAGCAACAAGAACGGCTCCAACAGCTGGGTTAGGATAAGTGTATCCCTTCCTCTTTCGAGCCTCTGCTAAAGCTTCTTTGATAAATCCTGTCATGCCCCCAGAATTAACCCATTTCTAAGATAGGTTCTAGGATCTTTAGAGAAACCTAGCTAGAATCATTTTCCATGGAAATTCAACGTCAACAGGCACTGAAGGCTTTAAGGGAACGGTCCTTTGATGTCTTGGTCATCGGCGGCGGGGCTACCGGCGCCGGAATAGCCTTGGATGCTCAACTCAGAGGCTTAAAAGTTGCACTCGTTGAACGATTTGATTTTAGTTCAGGAACCTCGAGTAGAAGCACCAAATTGGTGCATGGAGGCGTTCGATACCTGGAGCAAGCGGTATTGCATTTGGATAGGAGCCAATTCAAATTGGTCAGAGAAGCGTTGAGCGAGCGAAAAATCTTGTCTGAAATCGCCCCCCACTTAGTCCACTGGTTACCCCTCTTGATCCCTATGTATCGCAGATTTGGAGCCACCTACTATCATGTGGGACTTCGAATGTACGATTGGCTCGCGGGCAAACACCTCGTCCACCGAAGTCGAGTGGTCTCCAGGCAAGAGGCGTTGGAACTCTGTCCACAATTAAAGAAAACTGGGCTCAAAGGCGGCGTTATTTATTATGACGGTCAATTTGATGATGCTCGTATGGCATTATCTATTCTGATGACAGCGGCCCAAGAAGGAGCCGTTCTTTCAAACTATGTAGAAGCAATTGGTTTTGAAAAATCTGGAGGTACTCTCTCCGGGGTCAAGTTACGGGATGCCCTCACCTCTGAGGAGTGGTCCACTTCAGCTCGATGTGTGATCAATGCAACTGGCCCTTACACCGATCGGATTCGAGCACTGGATGATCCTCGGTGCAAGCCTCGCCTCCGGGTAAGCTCTGGAACACATCTCGTACTCCAACGCCCCAATCCGGGACCCCAAGTAGGAGTGCTCATCCCCAAGACTCAGGATAAACGGGTTTTATTTGTCCTGCCCTGGCTCGAACACTTAGTCGTGGGAACTACCGATGCAGATTCCAAAATCTCGGATGACCCCAAACCCACGCCTCAGGAAATTACTTTTATCCAAGAGGAATATCAGCGTTATTTTGAAGGGGATATCTCAAACTCAGCCATTCTATCTTCTTGGTCGGGCTTAAGACCTCTCATACAGGATTCTGGAACTCAAAATACAGCTGCTTTAACTCGGGATCATGCATTGGATGAAAGCTCGAGCGGACTTCTCAGTGTTTTTGGAGGTAAATGGACGACCTATCGACTCATGTCACAAGACACTGTGAATAAAATTTTCAATCAACTGAAACGTGTGAGTCCGCCATGCCGAACGCATCAATTCAAATTAGTGGGGGGCGGGCTCGGATTGGCCCAAGCTCGAGAAGTGCTTAAAAATAGTTCATTACCAAAACCCACTCAAGAGCACTTGTTGCGAGCTTACGGAGATCAGTCGACCGGCATTTTAGATTTCTTAAAGAATGAGGGAAACGAGTTGCTCCATCCCCATCATCCCATCATTTTGGGTGAGGTGGACTACTGTGCACGGAAAGAATTTGTCAGCAGAAGCTCAGACTTTTTATTTAGGAGGAGTCGCCTAGCCTTTTTAGATAAAAAAGCAGCCGAGGCCTCTTTTTCTAAGGTCCACGAAAGGCTCTCCCAGGAGTTGCAATGGACATCTACCCAGCGAAGAGCCGACCAATTGGATTTCTCCAATCAGCTTAACGAGAAGCCTCTCCCTGGATAGGATATTGCGGAGAAATTTTCTTAACTTTCTCCACTAACTTGGCGATATCTTTACCGTCTTTTGCCTTAGCGATTTTAGCTTTCAATTGCTTGATTTTTGAGCGCCGTCTACGGCGTCGGTCGATTTCTTGTCTACGAGTGAATGCACCCATGCGGTTTCTCCTATTAGGCCGTCATCTTACCTTCTCTTTTTCAAAAGAAAAGCCTTGTTCCAATAAATTTCGGTAAACTTTACCGGGAGAAATTCCTGGCAATCCTTCCAACGCTAAAAACGAAGGGGGCCATAAAGCAGGATCAAAATGCATCGGTTCGGGAGCCATCTTCAACAACTTAGCTATCAGCTCAGCACAGTAAAACTTGTCGTCATTCCAGGAGAAATGAGCATCATAGGGAAGTCCTTCCCAAGCCCCCACTTTCTCCCATGACAACGACTTCGGAGGAATAGCGACTCGTTCACCAATCACACCAAACTCAGAGAGTTTATCTAACGGACTCCATACGACTCCGGTCCGTGGATGAGCGTGTAAGAACCCCTGCTCCGTTACGAGGACCAAATGGGCGTAGGGAAAATCAGCTTCTAGGTGTACTGGATTTCCAGCTGCATTTTTTACCTCTAAGAAGATAATTTCCGGAAGGGACTGGGCGAGACCCTCTCCACTCTGAAAACAGAGGAACATTAAAAGCTTGAAAAGCATCATCGGGATTTTCGTCGCTTTCTGGCGACAATGGTAAGTCCAGCCGCATTGAGATGAATATCCATTTTCAGTATATCGAGAACTTGCTGACTTTTTTGAACTCCACAGCGATCTAATTGGTCTTCAAAATACTGCTGTAACTCTCTCAGCATCCAAGATTCCAATTGCTCATCTTCCACCTGCTGAACCTCGCTCTTTTCGATCAATTCCTGGTGGAAATCAAGGTGCTGCTTTAAGAGCTGACCCCGCTCCGTGAGATCCTGAACCCATCCGAAATGGGTTAGAAATGCTCCGCGACTTTGAGTGGATAAGATCTTATCAATACTCATTACGGCCTTGGCATGATCAAAATCTACGGGACTTGTGGAAGGAAAATGGAAAGGAGCCTTTCCGGATATGCTTGGGTAACAGAGCCCAAAAGCATCCCCAGTAAATACTTCGCCAGATTCGGGTATCGCTACACAACAATGATGAGACGCGTGCCCTTCCGTGAAAAAAAACTGAAACGTTTCGCCTTGCCACTGAATCGCATCGCCATCTTGGACAGCAATTGTCCGCTCAGCAGGAACAGGCGCTATTTGACCATACAACTGTTCAAACTGACTCTGACCATACACTCTCTCAGCACTTTCCACGAGCCGCTCGGGATTGATTAGGGTTCGAGCCGCTTTGGGGTGAGCGATCAACTGGGCATTCTTAAAAAGCTGCATCAATTGGCCGGTGGCTCCTGCGTGATCCAGATGCGCATGAGTCACAATTAAGAAATCTACTTGATCCGGTGCTCCCCCACTTTTAATCAGAGCATCTAACAAGAAAGGAATTGCGTGGGATGTATTATTTTCAATAAGAACGGACTTCCCGCTTTTTGTTTTGAGAAAGGCAGCTGCAAACTGCGGAAATTGATAGTGACAATCAATGGTGACCCAAGAGTTAACCTGAGACATGTTACCTTTTTCTAAAATGGATGTTCGGAAGATATCAATGGATAGGGTTCGAAATCAAATTTTTTCAATGGGGTTCCAAATAAATGTCCGACTTTCTTTAATTTGAAAGCCCCGTCTAAATCTCTCAGCCCTAAAATGTCTGAACCGTCCGAAAGGATGAACCCCAGTTTCCCCGTGTAAATATCGTAACTCCCATCTAAAATCGATACCCGAAAACCCAGATTTCTGATTTTGGCCCAGCCTGAAAAAGTGGGAGATCGGAATGGATTGTCACTGTTGTAGGGTGTTTGTCCCAACTCAACGAGCAAATTGAGGTCCCAAAGCGGCCCCTGATAAAAACCGCCTAATGATTTCACAATCGGCAACTGAGGATCGATAGCCACTTCTCCTTCTTTCCTCATTTCAAAGGGCCCGACTCTTCCGAATAACAACGAGTACCACGTGCCACGAATAAACCCATCCCCAATTTGTTCTACATGGAGTACCGCATCCAGATCGGCTTGAGGTCTTTGGAAGCTGAATCGAATCGGCTTCTGATGAATCGGAAAGTTTCGTGTTGCAAATCGGTAACTGATCACTTCTCTTTGAGCATATTCACCAAAGTACAAGTGAGCTACTGCAGACATACTCACTTCCCCTTCTTTTTCCTCTCCCGGCTGAAAAAAGGTTTGAATATTTAGCTCGGCACGCTGATAAGTTCCCATGTATTCATGGTAGACATAGCCCCGGTAAACTCCGCCCACTTGAGATATGTCTTGCGATTGAATCACGGGCCGATTTGGAAAGGTCTGTTCAATCGTTTTAGCTTGAGCCACGGAAAGATTGGGTTCTTTCTGAATTCGTTTGAGATTACATTTTAAACAGGTGAGGCCGTCCAAAGTGGTTTGGCACTTAACCGTTTTTCTGGGTCCCATCAGCACCAGATCATTATCAAAAAAATTATAAGTCCCCTTATCAAAGACCCCCATGAGGCAGTATTCCGCTGAATCGATACATAAGGGATCTTTCTGAACACCCCAATTGGCATGGATCCGGTACGAGGAAAATGGATTCCCTATTTTCGTGGTGTCATCCGTGTTTCGAAAAGTGACAATCTGAAGTCTCTGCTGAACTCCATCCGGACAAACTCCCTCATACTCACCAGCCACTGGTTCCATCAGAGGATACTTCTGAGGAACGGTACCCTCCTTCCGCAAAATAACTTCACCAATATTTCCGCCATAGTTCGATCGAAACATTCCCCTAAAGACGCCTGGTTCAGTCAGTTTGAGAATGACGCTCACTTCTTGATCCGGATGTGCCAAGGGAAGCGACTTATCCGAAAGATTCAGTCGGATATCGTCAAAATGGTAGGTCATGTATTCGGAGCTGGTCCAGTCCCCAAACTGAAGCTTCAGGAACGCCATGAACTCAAAATGATCCTCCCGGTGCCGATCCTCATCTCCTTCATTACTGACAAGAATGTCCATTTGAACGAGCTGATCCCGCTTTAAATTTTCGTGTCTCAGAACACCGACATACCTGCCGGCAATTTCAAGAGGGGTTTCTGCTGCTCCATCTGCAAAAACCATGGTTCCAATGGAGAAAACCGATAAAAGGAAAAAAAGGACTTTACTTCTCATCACCTACATCTCCAACGCCTCGATTTATACCGGATTTTCGGTGACATTTGTCGGCAAAAGTATTTTTTTGGATAATTTCTTGAATATTAAGGTTTTAATGCTATCGATAGGGCAAAGATTTGGAGGACTACATGAAACGTTTTCTGTTAGGTTTCTTAGCTCTTGGTTCAACCCTTGGTTTTTCTGCCGAACCCCAACTCGGCTGGGGCCATGAATCAGAAGCGAGTGCTGTGATTGCCTCGGGCAACTCGGACAACCAAACTTTTAGTTTTTCCCAGAAGACCCAGTATCTTTGGGAATCTGATGCTATTAAAACTCAAGCCCGTTACCTACTGGGTAAGAGCTTGGGCTCTGAGACTGCTAGAAACTGGGCAGCTGGATTAAAGTATGAGCGTAATCTGGCTCCGCGGCTTTCTGGTTACCTGGGTTACCAAATCGACAGCAATATTTTTGCTAATCTTGATTATCGTCACACACTCGATTTCGGTGGAAAATATACCTGGCTTACCAGTTCGGCCCAAAACGTTTTTTCCGAGCTCGGTTACCGGTTGACCCGGGAAAACCAACTCAATCCTTCCCAACAACTCACCAGCCATTTCCTACGAGTTTATACCGAATGGGGAGCCCAATGGACCCCTACTTTTTCCAGTAAGTTTTTCGTGGAATTCCTACCGAACCTTACTCGCTCTGCTGACTGGCAACTCAATAGTGAAATCAGTATCGCATCCGTTCTGACCAACGTATTTTCGCTGAAATCGGGGTATTTATTCCTGTACCGGAACACGCCGGCGGGAACCGGAAAAAAGCAACTCGATACGCTTTTCACAACCGCTATCGTAGCAAAGTTTTAACCCTAGGAGACGGATCATGAGACGCACTTTCTGGTTGATATCACTTCTATTCATCGGGACTTCCTCGGCCAAAGCGCTGGAGACTGTCCCTTATGTCGATCTCAATCAATACCTGGGAACGTGGTACGAAATTGCGTCGTTTCCCATGTTCTTCCAACGCGGATGTGTGGCAACCAAAGCAACTTATATTGCTCGGGAAGACGGTCGCATCGATGTGCTTAATGAATGCAGAAAAGAGAGCTTTAACGGCCCGCTCAAGCAGGCTAAAGGCATAGCTCGAGTGGAAGACCCAAAAACAAATGCAAAACTCAAAGTGAAATTCTTTTTATTTTGGGGAGATTATTGGATCATTGATCTGGATTCCGAATACCAATACGCGGTGGTATCGGAGCCTCGTCAAAAATACCTTTGGATTTTGAGCCGAAGGCCTATTCTGGATGAGAAAACCTATTTGAGCATTTTGGAGCGTCTCAAGGACAAGGGGTTCGATCTCAGCAAGCTAAAGCTGACGCCGCAACCGCTGCCCTGACTCCTGATCGACACCGATCACGTGTTTAATAAAGTCAGATTCGGTAAGAACACCAATTAAATGCTCCCCTTCCACAACGGGAAGACATCCAAACTTATTCTCCAACATAAGGAGCCCAGCTTCTCTTACTGAGTCATCGGGCCCAATCGTTTCTACTCCTCGAGACATCACTTCCGCCGCTTTTGTATGCCGCAAGTAGTCCTTCACTTGGGAGGCTGGCAGAGATTCTTTTGAGAACAAGACAGCTGACACTAAATCGCGCTGTGAAATGATTCCCACAACATTCTTTTCTGAGTCTACGATTGGAATATGCCGGATGGAGTGTTCTGCCATGGCGTCGTAAAGGGAATCCAAAGAATCTGATTCTCGACCAAAAACTACTTTTTCAGTCATCAAATCCGCAACAATCAGGGGCTTCATAAAACCTCCCATTTCATGGGACTGCTTTTTTTACAGAAACGGCAATAGGCCTGACCTCTTTTTCATATTGGCTTGCCAGCTTTTCACAGAAAGCTTTGACCCGAGTCACTGGGCTCTTTCGAATTTCATCTTCAGTGATGACCAGTTCTGTGAGAGGCATTTTGTGGCAAAGTTCTCTCATTTGCTGAAGAACACGGTGTCCTCCAGAGCCCCCTTCCGTGACAATGAACGCAATACGAGGAAGTCGGCGTTCCATTTTGACTAAATAGGTTCGCATGGGACTTGCTAATTTACTCATCCAGACAGGAGCGGCTAATACCACAACATCAAACTCAGCTGGATCAAACTGAGGTGATTGAATCAATGGGGTCGTTTCGACACTGGCTTCCCACGCTGATCGGAGATAACCAAGCCAACCGATTCTTCGCACACTTTCCGAAACTTCCTCTATCTTTTCAGCCCCTAATTGCTCGGCCACTAAATCGGCCACTTTTTTTGTCAAACCCGTCCTTGAATAGGACACTACTAATGTTCGAAAGCTCTTTGCCAAGGTTCCCTCCTTTTTTGACTTACCCACCATACAGGGAATTTCATAAGCAATTCAGAGACCACCGCCTCAGGTCGAAATCGGTCATTAAGCCCTTATTTTTTCATGCATTTTCAATCTTTGGGCTGAGCCGTCTTGCAAGTTTCAACTAACTTCGTTATATCTTCCCTATTCCTAGGAGGACTTATGAAGAAATATCAAAAGCCTGTTGTTGTAAAGCTGGGTTCTGTGTTGTTGATCAAAGGCAACAAGAACGTAAAATCCGATATGACAACTGTAGGATTTTTATAAAAGCTTTTCGGCTTGAATGCTGAAAATGAGGGAAGGCTCCTTTAAGAGCCTTCCCTTTTTTTGTTTATTGAGAGCTGTTGATGTCCAACTTTAAAATCACATTGAATCCTCAAGTCACTCTGACGGAAATGGAAGGCCGCTTAGTTCTATTTTCAAAAAGCACCGGAGATTTTTTCGGCTTGAATGAAAGTGCTCTGATTCTTCTGAAGCAGTTACTCAACTCCGACTTTAACACTGCAGTGAATCACTGTTCGCAAGAGTTTGGTGTGGCCCCCGCGACGATCGAAACGGATTTGATTGCGCTAGTAGAGGAACTTGAGCGCCAGAAGCTTCTCAAGAAAGAGATGCTTCCGTGAAACCCGCGTTAGAATCCCTTCTTCTGGGGTTTGAAGCCGGGACTCCTCAAGTACTGCAGGCGGCTCCCTTTTTTCGTCATCTCAAGGCCGATGGATACCAACTGTTCCTGCAGGGAGATGTTTTTCAAGTGGCGGGGATCGAGCTCACTGGCCCTCGCGATGAAAGGCTTTTAGCCACGCTGCTGGACAATCTCCGAAAAAACACACGAGACACTTTGGTTTCGCTTGAAGGACAATGCTCACTTGTTTTTGTCACCCCTCACTCGATTCATTTATACCGCTCGGCATTTTCACCTTTCTTGTTGTTTCATTCAGATACACAAGTGTCTAGTGACTGTGCTCCCCTTCTTGGGAATGACTTCTCACTTTCTCAAGAATATTTACAAAACTTTTTATTGGATTACCCTTCGCTTCAGTTCAGTTCTCCCCTCACGCCTTTCGAAGGGGTTTTTAGAGTTCCTCCACACACCTGGATGACGCTCGCTCCTAATAGTACTCCGGCCAGCGAGACTTTGCCCTTCAAGCTGTTTGACCTCGTAGAAACAGGGGGCACTTTAGAATCCACTGCCCACGAGCTGAAAAGGACTTTGGAGCGTGTTTTACTCTGGCATCTCAAAAAGCCAGGAGCTGTGGCTGCGGAACTCTCAGGGGGACTTGATTCCTCTTTCATCACTTCTTTTCTAGCAGATCTAAAGCCAAGCGGAGGCGTAAGCGCTCACATGTATAGCTATCGAAAGCACCCCTCCCATGCCCTGAGCGAGTCTTGCGCTAAAACGGTTGCACAGGAGAAAAATGTGGCATTGACGGTGGTCGATTCTGCAGCCATTGAAAACATCGACATCTCTCTCCCTGCACCTTATCAAAACGAACCCATCGATTTTTTTTGGCAAGGCTTGTTGTTGGGGCCCAGTTGCGCCAACCTGGTTCCAGATCAAAGCCTTTTATTCACTGGGTTTGGGTGTGATCAGCTCTTTATGAGAAACAATGCCATTTTAGAGGCATTGATGCATAGGAAGGGAATTCGCGAGGCTTGGCCTTACGTACAGGAAATTGCCAAATCCTTGAACCGCCCCACCTGGAATTTTGCCTTTCAGCATCTGATTTCTTCCCTTCCCCCAACACTGCTCCTTCGCCTCCTAGACACCACACGAAACCTGAAATTGAACCCCTTTAAAATCGATGAACTGGCACCCCAAATGAGTCGTTTCGAACGGATCAACTGGATGCGGCTCCCCCAAAAAGTTCATCCAGTTTCTTTTCTGTGGAATCTCAATGAATTGGGAAATGCACAAGAGGACCGCTTTTTCTCATCTCATTTACCGCACTCAAACTTAAACTACCTAGTAGCCCCGCAATATGTGATTGGGCCCTATTTGAGACAGAAACAGGTCGAATATGTACATCCGTTCTGTGATAGCCGCATGATAGAATTTGGATTTCGAAAAGTACCTTTTTCATTGATTCACGATTTCACAAACCCTTATAAGCATTTATTACGAGAAGCCCAGCGAGGAATTACTCCCGAAGTCGTTAGAACTCGAAAAAAGGACGAGTTTTCCTTTGATGGATTCTTTTACCACTTGTTGAAACACAATGAAGATTTCCTGCGTGAACTCCTAGAAGAAGCAATTGCAGATTATCCTGATTTGATTCACAGAGAGGCCTTGTGGAGGAGTTTCGAAGCGATGTTGTTCGGGAGTTACTCCAATTCAGAAGTGAAGCTCGCTCGCTTTATCAGTTACTTGGTCTGGAAGAGGAATTTTTATGCTGCGATATAGTGCTCTTTATTTGATTTCTTTTCTTTTTTCAAAATTTTTAGGACTGGATAGAACCGTGAGATTTTTTCGTTGGGGGGGGAGTCTCCTCCAGCCATGGCTGAATCACACTCGCGCTGAAGACCTCATCGAACTCGAGCTGAAACAAGCTCTAGAAAAAGTTCCACTCGCTGCTAAATGTTTAGATCAAGCCATTGTTACCTGGACTGTCCTCAATTTTCATCGATATCCGGCTCACCTTAAAATTGGACTCAGTATTACCCCTCTCGAAAGCCACGCATGGGTGGTAGTGGAAAATCGTATTTTTGTTGATAGTTATAACCTGGTAGATCTCACAGTCGTCGCTGATTACGGCCCGTGGTCACAAAACCTCACCACGCCCATTGAAGACCGAACACCCAATAGTGAAGAAAAGTGAAAGTAAACACGCGGTCGTTATCGGCTCCGCCTTCAAGAAGACGATAGCCCATACTGACTCGCCCTTGGGGAGCAATTTGATAATTCACCCGTAAAGCCACATCTTCAGCTCTCCCCTGAGGAGCTGCAAGAGCATCCCCATCCAAATCGATCAGCCACTGTGAGTTCCATTGATACTCAACATGAAAATGCAGCAAAGGAACAAATCCTAAATCAGTTTTATTTGCAAAAGCTCCGGATTGACGAAGCGCGATTTCAGCATCTCGAACTTTTGCCGTGAACCCTAACCACACCCGCCATTCAGGATCCTCAACAATTCGGTAGCGATAGGTCAGTCGGTAGGAGTTAAATTTAAATAGGCTCTCTGTAGCGGCTCCTGCTGAAAAATTTGTGCCTTGAAAACTAATGGGTGCATCAAGAACACGATTTCCTTTGAGACTCAATGGGGCAAAGAGCAATCGCCATTCGCTTTTTTGAGTCCATCGGTAGCCCAAGTAAATCCTTCCGGCCAAAAAAGGCCCGGAACCAAATTCTTTAATAGAAAAGAGCGTTCCAGTAGTTCCAGGAATGCGGGCATCATTACGGCTCTGCCAAACAGGTCCTACCTCCATCTCAGTGAACCAGTGCTGCTGAGGCTCCTGAACTTGCTCACTTGCAACAACAACCCCAGTGACACTGACAAGCAGTAACACCAGAACTGATCCAATTTTTTTCATGAGAGTAAGGCCCCCGCAATGAGTTGGTGGAAGTGATATGCAGTTTGTTCCCGAGACACACTGAATCTTCCGGACCGATAAAATGAACTTTCTAAACCTTTCTGAACTTCCTCACATATATCCTGATCTTCCAATTGAACTTGATGTGCAACTTTCAAACTCGCCTCGATCAAGTGAGGTTGCTGCTCCAGTTCTCGTGAAAAGTAAAAATCAAAAAGCACTTTACAGCGGTGAGGCCCCTCAGGGATCACCACATTCACATCCATGGTGTCATCATAAATATTGATCATTAAGTTGGGATAAATCCACCAATACTGCGCAGAGCCCTTTCGCACTTGAGAAACCCCTGCCCCAGAAGCAGGCTTTAACGGAGCGCTTTGAAGACTCGACTTTGCAAAAACTTCAGACCGGTACTGAGCATAAGGAATCACCCCTGCTAAATCCGGATGAAGCGTATTGATGTGATAGCCCCCATCCAAGTAATTATCGACAAATACTTTCCAGTTACACTGCAGAGGATATTCTACTCTGCGAGAAAAAACTAAGCCATCAAGAGCAGCGGCAGAGGTGGCTTGAAGCAAGGGGGCCCACTGGCTTTCAAAAGAGGGCGGTTCCGGACTTAGACAAACAAACACCCAAGGTCCATGTACTTTCACTTGAAATTGAGGCAAAGCTTGTTCCTCTTTGGTGAAATCGATCACACCATCAAATTCGGGAGTCGTTTTTAAGTTCCCCGCCAGATCATAAGTCCAGCCATGGTATTGGCACTTTAAGCGAGTGCTTTGCCCTTCGGATTTGCGACACACCCGAGCCGCTCGATGCCGACACACGTTCGAAAAGGCATTCAATCGCCCCTCGATATCACGAGTGACTACGACAGACTCTTTACCCACTTGAGTAACCAACCAACTCCCAGGTTTCTGCAACTGATCCAAACGTCCCGCCCAATGCCACTCTTTTTCAAAAACTCGTTTCAACTCTTTTTCAAAAACTGAGGGTTCCACATACCAATCCGCTGCCAGTGCGGAAGCTCTCTCCAAAGGCAAGGAAGGATCGAAATCTGTAGGAAACCGGTTGTTCATAGATCTCCAAAATTAACTGCTTTTTCGGGGATTGTCGATTGCCTTGAATCTCGATAAATTGGACCGGATGCAGATAAAAAAGATCGAGTTTTGGTTGGTTCCGCTGCTCACAGTTTCTGTTTTCGGAGCTTTCTTAGGCCCCTATATTTCCGTTACTGTTCTTGTGGTAGGAGTTGCTCTCACATTAGTACTCGGTATGCTTTTTCAAGTGAGCGGCTCTTCACTCATCTCCTGGCACCAAATTCCAGCTTTTTGGCCTATTCTTTTTTTAATAACAGCTATTGGGTTCTCTATTGCTCTGGCTCCACCTTATCCCTCGGCAAAATCGATTGAAAAATGTGGTTACCTTTTATGTTTCCTGCCCTTCACAAGCCTTTTCTACAAGAATCCCGATTTGAAAACGAAAGTCGTTCGAATAGCTGCTCCGCTTGCGCTCTCATTGGGCCTCTTGGCCAGTGCTCAGTTTTTAGGTTGGCTGGAGGGCGCACCTGCTTTTTTTAATAAACACCTGAAGCCTGCACCCCATGCTCCCGGCTACTACATTGCTACTGGCCTGACTTTTCACCACACCCCTTTCGCTGCTACTGTGCTTTGGTTGTTCCAGGTGTTATTGGCCCAGCGTATCCTCAATCCTCAGGCCCAGAGCAAGGGATGGATCACTTCAGCTGTGATGGCTTGTGGGGTTGCCATACTGACAACATTTTCTCGCGGCGTTTGGTTAGCAACACTGCTCTCCACAGTGCTGGCACTGAGTCTGATCAACTGGAGAAAAGCTGCTTCAGGAATTTTAGTTTTCTCAGTGCTGATTGGACTTTTATTTGTAATCAGTCCACCTTTTCAAAGACGTCTGCACTCTTATCAGTTAAGTCACAATCCCGATCGTCTTGCGGTTTGGAATATAGCGATTCATATGTTTCGGGATTCCCCGTGGACGGGTCAGGGCTACCACAGTTTTGGCTCTCGGTTAGCTGAGTTTGCACCGGATCATGCGAAAGACCCTGGCTTTCCTAAAGAAGCTCATAATATGTACTTAGATTTCTTAGCCACAACTGGGATTTTGGGGAGTCTTGCTTTTTTAAATTTATTATTTGCGTGGACTCGGATTTTAATTCGAGGTTATAGACTCCGCTCACTCAACCCGAGCGATCGAGCTCTAATAGTTGCTTCTATTGGCGGCTTTTCTGGATTTTTGGTGGCTGGCTGTTTTGACCGACATTTTTACATGACCCAAACTCTCACACCGCTGCTCTTTTTCTTAAGCCTAGCAACGTCAATTGTTCTCAGAAGTGAGAGGGCGTTGCAAGAAGCTCCAAAGCGCCTCTAGCTGATCCCCGTCCAACGTTTCACGGAATGCGGGCATTGAGTTTCTCCCTTGAGCAATCACATTAAAAAAAGAATCTTTTGGAATAAGGCGTGCGCGAAGTCGTGGCCCTATCTTTCCCTGGCCTTCAATGCCATGACAAGAGGCACAGTTTTTTTCATAAATTTGCTGCCCAGTTGAAATATTTTTTTTCAGGGCACCACTAGGTAATTGAAAGCGATTTTTTTGCTTCATAAGTGGACACGCTTGAGGTAACCGTCTTCTTTTTTTTGAGCTGCAACAAAAACTCCAAAACGGCAGCCTCTTCTTCCGAATCTAATTGAACTCCAAAATGCTTCATTTTTTGGAGTGTTTTTTTCCAACCGTCTTTACCCAAGGGTTGGCTCTCAATGATTCCAGAAGTATGGCACACCAAACAACGCGATTTATAAGTCTGATACCCCAAAACGGCTTGCGCGGATGCCACCACGAATTGACTTTCGCCTACGGCATTTCGAAGGTAGCCAGCAGGATTCCAGGTATGAGTCAGGGGCTGGATATTCCCCTGGGAATCCATTGCTCGAGACAACACTCGATAGGTTTTGTTTTGTTTTATTTCCAAATCTAATTCAAATTCTCTCCACCCACCCCGCGGATGAGGAGGCATCAATCGAGCAGTTCTCCACCTTTTTCCACCATTCTCGGAGATCTCCACTCGGACAATCTCTCCGGTGCCTGTGAAAGCTTTTCCTCGAACTGTGATTTTTCCAGAAGCTACCCATTCCAGAGGTTCAGGTTGAACGATGAGCGATTGAACTAAAAGCTCCTGAATGGGAGCACCCTCCTCGGAATTCCAGGATTCCCGTACTTTCAAAGGCTTTTTAGGCATTCGATACGCTTTCCGCATAAAAAAACCGGAATCTTCCTCGGCAGTGATTTTGATCTCAGTAATCCACTTAACCCAATTTTGCCCATACCAACGAGGCAAAACGAGCCGGACTGGCCCCCCATGTAAGAGCGGTAATGGTTCCCGATTCATAGTGAGCGCCAGGATCGAGTCTTGTTCGTTCGCTTTCTGGAGCGGGATACTGCGAATAAAAGCGGGCGTGGCGGGGAGCGCAGGTTCATCAGCTCCTCGAACGGTGATAAAGCGTCCTTCAGGTCGTACTCGAGCCTTTTCTAGAATGGTCTTCAATTGCGGTCCAGACCATTCCGCATTACCGAGAGCGCCTTCCGTCCATTGAATACCGCCTGCGCTGGGAATTTGAAGTCCTCGCCGATTTCCAGAGCATTCCAAAACCGCATAAAGCTCCTTCTGAGGAAACTCTCTCAACTCCTTCAGTGTGAGTCGCAGGGGATTATCGACCAAGCCATTCACCACGACCACATGGTCCTCAGGGCTCACGACAGGGACATCGTGATGATTTCGAATGAAAAAACCAGCAATTGGAGTTTCGAAGGGGATTAAAGCGCCTGAGGTGGCCTCTGCTTGGAGCGGCTTCTCGCTAT
>RFNT01000083.1 GCA_009927045.1 bacterium
GGCTTTAATTCACAGTGATTAGGATGTTCACTTCCCTGATGGAAACCCTCCGGTTCCAGTTGAAGCGTACTATGGGAAATTGAAAATTCATTTTCTAGCAGTTGAGAAAGCACTCTCAGCATTTCTGGATGAGAAAACTCTTTTGCTACAGCTACGTGGCAACTCAATGCCGGGATTCCAGTAGCTACTTGCCAAATATGCAAATCAAAAACCCCGCGAACTCCAGGGACCTGTTCCAAAGCTGTTTTGATTTTTTCCGTATCGATACGAGCTGGAACACCTTCCAGGAGTACATGAACAGCTTCGGAAACTAATCGCCAAGCCCCTATCCAAATAAAAACAGAAATGATGAGTGAGCTTACCGTATCTGCAATAGTCCAACCCCATTTCCAAACGAGAAAGCCAGCAATCATCGCGGAAACTGAACCTAATAAATCAGAAATCAAATGCAGCCAAACCCCTCGCATATTTAAGCTATCATGAGAGTGGGCATGCAAAAGCTTTACCCCAATGACATTCACCACTAATCCACCAAAAGCTATCCAAGACATCACGTTGCCCTGAACCGGCTCCGGATGAGAAAAACGATTCCAGGCTTCCATCACAATCCAAATAGAAATCGCTAAAAGAAAAACTCCATTGAGAAGGGCTGCCAAAATTTCTGCACGATAATAGCCATAGGTTTTTTTAGAGGTCGGCGGTTTGGAGGAGATCCACATTGCGAACAACCCCAATGCAATCCCCGCAGTATCGATAGCCATATGGCCCGCATCTGCCAGCAGAGCAAGAGAACCACTCCAAATTCCCCCCAAAATTTCTGCGATCATGTAGAACAACGACAGAAAAAAAACAAACCACAGTTTTTTATAAGAAGAATGGGAATGGCTCATTTTAAAGGTAATTGAAAGAGAGGGATTTCTGTAATTTCTCCACTCATGTTTTTCTGAATAATCCACTCTAGCTCTAAAATAAAGGCTCTCAAAGCTTCCATATCCACCGGATCACTTTCTGCCACACCCTTTTCCAAATACCCCAAAGCACTTGCACACAATTTTCTCGCGCCGTTCCAATTGCCATTTCGTCCATGATGAAGCGCTACGGCAACTTGTATTAAACACTGGAGAAAAGCATGTCGAGCGCCATGAGCTTCATTCCACAGATCTTCCCACTCTTCGTGGGCTTCAAAATATTCCCCCTGGTTGAAATGGTCACAAGCCTTTTGAAATCGAGGATCTAGCATGGTCTCTCAATATACAATTCCCCAAGGGCGTTGCCAATTTGTCACTGCACGACACTCTGCGATCGGCGCTTTTGACTTTTCGTCTGCCCTTTTTAAAAAAACTCGATCTCCATCGCTGATTTCAAGCTCACTGGATCTGGGAAAACTTGGCCCGGGGGTTGCACAACCAACGGTGGGATTCTTTTTTCTTTTTCAAATGCAGTGAGTTATTCATGAAGAAGTTTTTTAAAAACTGGTTTTCTCGCCGCGCTCCAAAAACAGTGACGGTGACACGGAAACGAAGAGTCAATGAATGGGCTTCCAAAGTGAAGTCCATGAAGTTTGACCCCGAAAAGATCCGACTCGAGAGCGTTTCAGAACACCAAGGGAAATTCAATTGGGCATTGCTGATATTGGGAGTGCTCATGGCAAGTGCCGTTGCCTCCCGAATCGCTGCCTTGTTGATCACACCCTCCTATACCTCGATTCCACAAAAACCACTTCTAGTTCAAAAACCGCCTTCAGCTTCTGAGGATTTAAGCGTCATCGAACAACGCAATATTTTTGATAACGAGAATGTGGTTCCAGAGCCTTTTGATCAAGGCATGTTGGACTGCTGGAGCCAGGCTCGCCCCTCTACCCAAAGAATGAACTTATTGGGCACCATCGTAATGAACGATGAAAGCCTGTCAGTGGCTCTGGTTGAAAACCAAGCCACTTCTCAAAAACAAGCGGTAAAAAAAGATGAGCTGTTTTTCGATAATAAATTTCAAGCACTCAAAATCGATCGCAAACGTTTTTGTTTTCAAGTGAAAGCAACGCAGGAGTTTGAATACATTCAAATTCCGGAGGAAGGCGCTTTGGCTTCCGCTGGGCTCTCAGCCGGAGGGCTTGGAAAGCGTGAAGGCATTTCGGTAACCGGAGAAAATCGATATCAGATCCGACAATCGTTCCTCGATGAACAGCTTGGGGATCTCTCGAACGTTCTTCAAACAGCTAAAGCAGTTCCCGCTATTGAGGGCGGTAAAATGAAAGGCTTTCTCATTCAATCTATTGATGAAGACTCCATTTTTGCATCCTTGGGTCTAGGCGCTGGGGATGTATTGAAAGAAGTGAACGGAATCACTTTAGACAATGCTGGAAAAGGCTTGGAAGCTTTTACCGCTCTTAAAGGCTCTAAGAAAATTGAGCTGACGGTTACACGTGGCGGACAAGATCAAACACTTTCTTACGAAGTTAAATAGGGTGAGGCACTTATGAAAATACAAAAACTACTCATTACTTGGTTGGTTTTCCAATTGAGTTGGGGACCGCTGCCGATGGTCCATGCAGAAGAGCCTCCAGTTCCAGAGAATCCCTTTGGTGGTTTTGATAACCCACCTCCCGTAGATCCGGATTTTCAGGAAGACGATAGTTTCCTGAATCCTCCCAATACAAACCTTGAAGGTTTGAATCCCCCACCCGCTCCAGGCGGTGCTCAACCACCTCCACTCCAAGCTCCTCCGAGTGCAGGAGCACCCCGACCCCGTCCGCCAGTGCCACCTTCCGCGAATCGGCCGCCTGTCATTCCTCCTACGGTCCCTTCACCTACGCCCCCAACGACGAAAACCAAAAAAGCTCCGGAAGCACCTAAACTGGCTGATTATTTAGAATTAGATACTTCAGTCAAAGGGTTGGAAGTTAAAAACTTTGATCTCCCAGATAAGGACTTAAAAGATGTCGTGACCCTCATCAGTAAATGGACTGGTAAGAACTTCATTTTAGATTCCAAAGTTCGTGGGAAAATCACTATCATGGGGCCGAGCCAAGTGAGCCTCCAAGAAGCTTATCAAGCCTTTCTTTCTGCTCTCGATGCAAACGGTCTGACCACCGTTCAAGCGGGAAAGTTTATTCGCATCATTGAATCCGCTGAGGCCCGGAGAGCTCCCGTACAAACCTACGCGGGGGATTACGCTCCTACTGATGATCAATACATCACACGTATTTTCCAACTGAAATACATCAATGCCGATGAAGTTCAGCGAGAATTTCGGGATCTGGTCACTCGGCAAGGAAAGCTCTTTGCTTATGAGCCCACCAATTCCATCATCATCACCGACACGGGTTCAAATATCCAACGGATCCGGGGCATTCTAGATTCACTTGATGTGAAGACCTTTGAGACCACACTTCACGTCCTTCCGATTAAAAACAACTCCGCGAAAGCTGTCGCGGATATGCTAGGCGAAATTTACGGAGATGAAAAATCGAAGCCTGGTCAACCACGAACCTTCAGAAAAACCACTTTGGAAAGAAGCCGAGGGGGTGGAGTCATTAGTAAGGTGATTCCTGATGAAACCACGAACAGTTTGCTAGTGCTCGCGAACAAAGCAGGGTTTGAAAGCTTAAAATCACTAGTGTCCCGCTTAGACGTCAAAGCATCTTCAGGGAAAATCAGAGTTTACTACTGCGAACATGCAAAAGCGGAAGACTTAGCAAACACTCTAGCATCCCTAGCGGGCGGAGCCTCAGGGGGTGGACGTTCCGGAAGTCGCCGAACCTCAACGACGGCCGGCCCGGGAGCTGCTCCGGGCGGTGCGCCCGCTGCGAGTTCACCTTTGGGAGGAGGTCCCATCACTGCAGAACTTGAAAGTGGCGTAAAAATCACTTCAGATGCAGCCACCAATTCACTCGTGATCACAGCAAACTCGAACGACTACAAAACGCTTCGTAAAGTCATCAAGAAATTAGATATTCCTCGACTTCAGGTTTTTGTTGAGAGCGCCATTTTAGAGGTGAATGTGGGAGACACACAAAAAACCGGGGTCAACTATGCGGCGAGTGCTGGAGCATCTGCTTTCAAAGGTGGGTTTGTGGGCGATTCAAAAAGTCTCGCCAGCTTGGCCTCCGGAGGCTTGATTGACGGAACAACGATTCCCATCACGGGATCTAAGGCAGGAATTGGAAACCTCACAGCCATGATCAACTTGCTTTCCCAAGAAGTGAACACCACGATTCTTTCCACTCCACAGATACTTGCTTTGGACAACGAAAAAGCAGAGCTGCAAGTGCTGGATGACACCCCGGTAGTTTCTTCAACAGTGCTTGCCGCTTCTGGAGGAGGTGCAAGTAATATTCCTACAGTAAACATCGAGCGTTTAAAGACAGGGATTACCATAAAGCTCACTCCCCATGTGAATGCAGCTTCACAGACCATCCGCATGGAAATTGAGCAAAAAGTAGATAGCTTCCGTGAGGACACAGAATTGCCCGCACAATTGCAGGGCTCTCAAAAGGCGCTGACTTCCCGGGTTACCAACACGTCAGTCATTGTTAAAAATGGAGACTACTTGATGATGGGGGGTTTGATGTCCGACAAAGTCGATGAAACCGTGAGCAAGGTTCCATTGCTGGGGGACATTCCGATCCTCGGGTGGCTCTTCAAAAGCAAGTCCTTCAAGACCATCAAAAACAATCTCATCATTTTGTTAAGACCTCGAGTGATTGGTACCAGCCTAGCTTCTGGAAATGTGATAAAAGAGAGACTTGAAAAACGAAAAAACTTCATTGATGAGCACTTAGGTGGCAACGATGAGCTGGGCTCGGATGTCGGTGAAATTGCCGAGCGAGTAGAGCAACAAGTCACAAGGCCCGGAGGTGATGAGCCTTTTGACAGGTATCGCAACAACGAAGATGCTGAAGACACCGAAGCGAGTGCACCACCACCGCAAAAACCTGAGCTCATGCAGCCCGAGAAAAAGGAAACTCTCTAAGAAGGCATGTTATGACTAAAAATCTCACAGCGGCGCAAAAGCTTCGCCAAGAGGCCAAGATTGGGGAAATTCTTCTCAGTCAGACTTCTTTGACTGAAGATCAACTTCGAGAAGCGCTGACCATCCAGAAGGATAAGGGCGGTAAACTCGGAGAAATTCTTATTCAGAAGAAGTTTTTGCAGCCCAATGAAATCACAATTGCGCTCAGTCTTCAGATGGGGATTCCTTATTTAAAGGAAATTGAGGTAAACGCAATCACTCCGGACTGGGTACAAGAAATACCTATTTCTTATGCTCGCCAAATGGAGGTTCTACCGATTGCGATGGATGATTTGGCAGTAACGGTTGCTATTTCTGATCCGTTTAACTTTCAGCAACTGGATGATTTGCGTGTGCTCTTTCAAAAGGAAGTTCGGCCCGTTCTGTGTGAGAGCCGGGTCATTTTAGATGCCATCAACCGAGTCTATGAGCGTGTTCGCCAGAACATCATGTCCGAAATCAGCGAAGAGGAATCGGAAGAATTTCAGTACGATCTCGAAGAGCCTGTGGATTTGTTGGAAGCTTCTGAAAATGATGCCCCGGTCATTCGCTTTGTGAACAACCTCCTCTTTCGAGCCATCAAGGACAAGGCTTCGGATATTCATATCGAGCCATATGAAAAAGATATGGTCGTTCGCCTCCGTATCGATGGCGTGCTTTATGATGTCGCCCGTCCCCCCAAAGGTCTTCATGCTGGAATTGCCTCGCGGATTAAACTCATGGGGGAATTGGATATCGCTGAAAAGCGACTTCCCCAAGACGGACGGATTAAAATCAAAATCGCTGGCAAAGATGTTGACTTGCGTTTGTCAGTAATTCCGACAGCCCACGGGGAACGACTCGTTCTGCGTATTTTGGATAAAAGCAGTGTTCGACTCGACTTAGCTGTTTTGGGGTTTGATGCGGAAACCATCAAGCACATCAATCAGCTCATCCATAGAAAGCACGGGATTATATTAGTCACTGGACCTACAGGCAGTGGTAAAACCACCTCCCTTTATTCTTGCATCACTCGCATCAACTCCATCGAAAGAAATATCATCACAGTTGAAGATCCCATCGAGTATGACCTCAAAGGGGTGGCGCAAATTCAGGTGAACCCCAAAATTGGTTTGAGTTTTGCCTCCGGATTACGAGCTATTCTCCGTCAAGACCCGGATGTGATCATGGTGGGGGAAATCCGGGATAAGGAAACAGCTGAAATAGCCATTCAGGCATCGCTCACAGGTCACTTAGTATTCGCTACAATCCATACGAATGATGCTCCTGGCGCAATCACTCGACTCATCGATATGGGCGTTGAACCTTTCTTGATTGCTTCTTCGCTGATGGCTGTTTTAGCGCAACGCTTGATGCGAAAGGCCTGTCCCAATTGCCAAGAAGAGTTTTTACCCTCGGCAGCAGAACTTGATAATTTAGGATTAGACCCCAACGTGTTTGGAGGAAAAAAGATCGTTCGTACTCGAGGCTGTGTAGAATGTACGGGCACTGGCTACAAGGGCCGAATGGTGGTCCATGAACTCATGATGATCGATGATGAAATCCGAACTTTGATCATGAACAAGGCGGATTCCTCGATCATTAAGAAAGAAGCAACTACCAAAGGGATGATCACGTTGAGACAAGCTGGAATTCAGAAGGTGTTGGACAAAATCACCACACCCATTGAGTTGGTGGCTGTAACACAAGAATAAACTTTTATGGCTATTTTTGAATACAAAGGAGTCGGTCCGGACGGCAAACAGTCCAAGGGCACTGTTGAGGCAGACTCATCCCGGACTGCTCGCCAAAAACTAAAAAGTCGGGGCATTTATACTACCGATCTCAAAGAACGAAGCCTAGATTCTAGGTCCGGTTCAGGAGTGCGTTCGTCCTCCGGGGGGCAAACTACTGTTAAGTTAAAAAGCTTAACTTGATGATCCGCCAGCTTTCTACAATGGTGAAAGCAAGAATCCCACTTGATGACGCTCTCAGTGCGATTGTGGATCAAACTGATGATCCCAAGCTCAAGTCCATCATGTCTCAGGTCAATAGCAGCGTGAATGAGGGTAAGAGTTTGGCAGATGCCTGCGCACTTTATCCAAAAGTTTTTACCCCCATTTTTGTATCGATGATCCGTGTAGGAGAAGCGAGCGGTAAATTAGATCTCGTTTTAGTAAGGCTTGCCAATTTTTCAGAAAGCCAAATGGAGATGCGCAACAAAATTCTGGGTGCCCTCGCTTATCCCGCATTCATGATGGTAGCGGGCACGGCCATCACTATTTTCCTTTTTGCGTTTGCTGTTCCTAAAATCACTGAAGTATTTGCAGGGTCCAATATGGCTCTCCCCCCACTCACCGTTGTCATGTTGGCCATCAGCGATTTCATGGCTGCGCACTGGCTTTTAGTTGTCATGGCAATGTTTGGAAGCGTTTCTTTCTTCAAGTGGTACACAAGTACAACTGCTGGACGGGCCTGGTGGGATGCTCTATCTTTGAGACTGCCTGCCTATGGAAAATTTAGAAGGATGATCGCTGTTTCCCGGTTTGCAAGAACTCTCAGCACCCTTTTGGGCAGTGGCGTTCAGCTTCTGGATGCAATAGATATTGTAAAGGAAGTTGTGGACAATACCGTCATTAAGCGAGCTTTGGAGCAATCCAGAGAGAGCATTAGCGAGGGGCATTCGATTGCGGGTCCTTTAAAGGCAAGCGGCGAGTTTCCCCCCATGCTCACCCACATGATTGCGGTTGGAGAAAAAACGGGGGAGCTCGAAGAGATGCTGAACGTGGTCTCAGATGCTTACGACAGCCAAGTTGATAACGCTATTAAAGCGATGACTCGTCTTCTAGAGCCTTTGATGATTGCCTTGATGGGCGGGATTATTGGCTTAGTAGCACTTTCCATTTTTATGCCTCTACTGGAACTCAACAACCTCGCTGGAGGAAGTTAAAACTCATTAAGGAGACCTATGAAAACAAGAAAACAAAACCAAAGAAAACGTGAAAAGGGGTTCACCCTCGTTGAAATCATGATTGTGCTCGCCCTAGTGGTCATGCTGGGCAGTTATGCGGGCGTGAAGCTCATTGGCATGTTCAATAAAGGTAAACAAGATATCGCTCGTACTCAAATAGCGGGCTTTGGCCAAGCACTCCAAGCGTATTATCTTTCCCACAGCTATTACCCCACGACAGCCCAAGGCTTACAGTCGCTGATCTCTCGACCCTCCGTTGGAAAAGTACCGGAAAATTATCCTGAAGGGGGTTATTTAGGTAAAAAAGAACTTCCTAAAGATCCTTGGGGCAATCAATACCGTTATGTGTGCGAAGATGGACAAAACTTTACAATCTCTTCAGATGGACCCGATGGACAAGAAGGCGGTTCCGACGATATCAAGTCGGAATAGACGCCTTCTAAAGTCTGCTGGATTCACTCTGATTGAAATTCTTTTGGTACTGGGGATTATCGCCATGGTGACGTCCATTGGCATCCCAGCAGTAGGTCGTCTCACTTATCAACGTGTGGCGGGAACTACACGAAGATTTGTGGGAGTGCTCCGGTCCGTGCGAAACGATGCCATTTTGCTGAATCGGATTTATCGGCTTGCGATCAATTTTGAGGAACAAACTTGGTGGGTGGAAAAGCAAGACCAGTTGGAACTGTTGACCACAGATAGCCAGGCAGGAGAAGGCACTCAAGACCCCAAAAAACCAGCACCCCCATCTGGATTCAGTGTTGCAGATAAGTACGGGAAAAAAGCACGAGAACTTCCGGGCGGCGTGGTTTTTGATGGTGTTCTGACAGAGCGGGACGGCCTTCTTCGACAAGGAATCGCCTATGTGCACTTCTTCCCGAGTGGATATGCAGAGCAGACTTTGGTGTATTTGAATAAGGCTGGTGTCGAGAGCGGAGGGTATTCGCTGTATATCCGTCCGGCCAATGGAAAAATTGAAGTGTTTAACCGTAGGGTGGCTAATTTTGAAGACACTCAAGTCCAATAAGAGCGGCTTCACTTTCATTGAGGTGATGATTGCGACGGTGATCTTTGTTCTAGCTGCGCTGGCAGCCATGGACTTGGCTCGGGGTTCAGTGAGAGCCGTCAAAGAAGCTCAAGAAATCACACAAGCTACTTGGTTGCTCCAAAAAGTCATGGTGGAGCTTGAAACAAAAATTGAAACCGAAGGTATTGATAAAGGGTGTGAGGAGAAAAAGGACGGAACTTTTGATGAGCCCTATAATCGTTTCACCTACACGACTTATTGTTCAGAAATCGATTTTAGGCTTTCTGAAACTGCCTCTCAGCTTCTGGGGGAAGGAGGCAGTGGCGAAGGTAGCAATGTTGAAAACATGACCCAAAAAATGATTCTCAATCTCGCCAGCGATTATATTTCGAAAGCTTCGCGTGAACTGCATGCAGAGGTGAAGTGGATGCAGGGAAAAACACCCAAAAAGATTGATGTCACCACCCATGTAGCCAATTACACACTGCCATTCACGTTGCCCGCTGGGCTCATGCCCGGGACGGGTGGCGGCGGGGGGGGCGGTTGATGAAAGCACATGGATTTACATTGCTGGAAGTCCTCTTAGCCTTAGCCATCTTCAGCATGATTGCGTTAACGACTTCGAACCAAATCAATGTCATACGAAACACCAAGGATACTGCTCTTTCGCAGATCGAACAGTACGATGCCATGCGCTCTGCAATTGGTGTTATTCGTAATGACTTGGAACAAGCATTTCATAAGCGGTATGTCGATTTAGGCCCAGCGCTCAATCAATTGGTCACTCGCGGTGAGCAAGCCCCTCACACTCTTTTTGATGGAAGAGCCAATCAGTTGATTTTTACGAGCCTCAGCCACCGAAATTATTATGTTTTTCGAAAAGATGGGCAACAAACCGAAATTTCCTACTTCCTTCAAGATTCCACAGTCCAAGGACAAAGCACGCTCCTGAAACGAGAAAGTCCTTTGATAGATGGCAACCTGTTTGAAGGCGGCTTAGTTTACACATTACTGGAAGGGGTCACCCAGTTAGAATTTTCTTTCTGGGACGACAAACTTTCCAAGTGGACCGACGATTGGAATTCTGATGCGGGGGTCACACGCGATCAGTTTCCAAAGGCCATTAAGCTCCGTATTTCCTCCTGGGATCCGAAGCTGAATCGAGAAATTCGTGTTGAAACTTCTTTCAAAATTTCTTTTCCGAACAATGCAGATCAGTGGGTGACCCTGTGATTAAAGTTACTTACAAACAGGGGAATCGGTACGGGCAGCAAGGAGCTGCCTTGTTGACCGTATTGGTGGCGCTGATGCTCATCAGCCTCATGACCTTAGAGCTCCAGTACACTTCATTGGTTGAGCGCAAGCTCGCCTATAATGATTTGAATCAGCTCCAAGCTCACTACTTAGCAAAATCCGGAGTTCACTTGGGAATTTTACGACTCGCTTTGTATGGCCGAGTTACTAAAAATGCCACTCTCAAGAAAAACTTTTCCCAGTATGTGAACCAAATCTGGAGTTTGCCCTTCCCGCCGTTTCCAATGGATACGGGTGCACTGGGTAAGCTCTCCTTGCAGGAAAAATCAGCCCAAGAAGCACTTCTCAAGCAAACACGGATCAGCCAAGGAACTTTCGCTTACACGATTGCTTCGGAGTCCGGAAAACTCAATTTGAACCTCCTAGCATCAACCAATGGAACAGTGCCAGATTTTAGGAATCGCCCCAACCAGCTCAACGAATACATTGGCCACAATCTCTTGAATAAGATTGAACGCCTGTTTCAGGAATCGGAAGATCCCCAAGCTGAATTTGGTAATGTCCGAGCAGAAGAAATTATCTATAACATTATGGATTGGGTCACTCCGGGAGATTCCGCCTTTGGGCTGGAAATAAGGATGCTTGGTACGAGCAACAAGTACCGCCCTATAAGGCCAAGAGGGGTCCGTTTTTCACCCTCGATGAGGTCAAGTTGGTAAAAGATATTAGCCCGGCGCTATTTTTGAAGCTCAAGCCATTGGTGACTGTTTTTTCAGAGAACGGCAGAATTGATTTAGATGTCGCTTCTGCGCGGGGCAAATCCACGCTTCGCGATATGTATTCGTTTTTCACTGATAAGGATCTTGAACAAATTTGGACCCACTTGGAGCAATCGGGGGGCACCTGGGGGACAGTACAGAATTTTACCAATTACATGAGCTCCAACTTTCCGCGATTCATTGGTCAATACCCAGCTAATCTTCACCCTCAAGTATTTACTATTGGCAGCGAGACTTTTCTGGTGAAGTCCCAGGGGCAAATCAAGAAAAGTGGCAGCACGATTCAAAGAAATATTGTCGTGGCGGCTGCGCTTTCTACGGTAGGTTGTCCTGAAATAGCTGGTGTGACTAACCTGCAGGATTGCTCGAATCAAAGTGGCTTTGTTTTTAGTGATGGGAAATGCTACACGCAGCCAACTACCATCGATCAATGCCGAAGCTGTCGCCACTCGAGTGGCGCTCCCATGGCGAATCCGCAAGCAAATGGTACCGATTGTCAGGTTTTCGGGCAAAACTCTAAATTTCCAAGCAGTCCTTATACACTGGCATTCGGGGCAGGAGCAAATGCCACTTCTAGTTCAGTTCAAACGTTCAACGGCCTCAAAGTGTATAGTTGGGTGGAGTCTTAAAAAGGAAACCTTATGCGTATTTTAGGAATCGATTTCGGAACCTGGAGCATCAAAGCAGTTGAGATGGAATCGCGTTGGCGACGACTGGAAGTATTAGACTTCCATGAAGTCAAAATGCCATTACAGCTTTCCGAACCCGTTCCCATGTACCAGGCAGCTCTTCAGCAACTGCTCGCTTCACTGCCCAGTCACCCAGATAAAATTGTAACCAGTTTGCCAGCGGATAAAGTCGCTCTTCGTTTCTTAAGAATTCCCATTGGAAACCGGAAAAAAGTAGAACAAATGTATCAGTTTGAACTGGAAGACAATATTCCGTTCAAGCTTGAAGAGTCTGCTTTAGAGCATCGCATTTCACCCGATGGGCGTGGAAGCTTAGTATTTACAGCGGTCGCCCCCAAGAAATTCGTACGGAGCCAACTCGAATGGTATCAATCCATTGGAGTAGATCCCGATTGGCTTTGTTTTGATGGGATGGGAACCCTCAACTTATTTCTCACCAGCCCACCGGATAAAACCCTTGGCTCAAGCACTGTCCTGTTATGTGATATCGGACACTCAAAAACACAAGTCGCGATTTTAGAAGGCCAAAACCTGGCTCTTTCTCGAGCTTTTCCCTGGGGCTCTTTTAAGATCACAGAGCTATTGGCAGAAACCTGGGCGCAAGCACTCGAAGATGCAGAAGAAACCAAACACAAGAAGCTCAATTTGGTCGCTGAGGATTTTGGAGGCATTGGTAGCGAAAGCACGGAGGGCATCACTCAGCTTCTCAGAGGTTTGGTCACGGATCTCTCACACACGCTGGCCTCTTATCGAAATGTAACTAAGAAGGACGTGGCTGCTATATACCTCACAGGAGGGGGCTCCGAACTGAAGGGGTTAGATGGATTCCTTTCCGAAGCGCTTGGCGTGAAAGTGGCTTTATTTGTTCCAGCACAGATTCAATCTCTAAAACAGGACTTGAAAACCAAAAATGCCCACCGGTTTTCCGAAAGCTGGGGAAGAGCCCAGGTCTTTTCCAGAAAAGCGCCTTACCTGTTTAACTTCAGAAAGCGAGATCTGGCCAAGCATACCTCGCTAGATGACGTAGGAAACATTCTGAAGAATCCTCATTTAGTGAAGCTGCTCAAACTTTCGGCGGTGTTCGCAACTATTTTATTTGTTCATGTATCAATTGCGACGGTCCTAGCCAACAAGCAGACAAAAGTTGCGGAGGAAGCACTCTCGAAAGTGTTCCAAGAAACTTTTAAAACCGTTCCCCAGAAAGCACGGGCACATTTAGTCAGTCACCCCGAGGAACTGCGGAAATATGTAGATCAGAAGGTGAAGGAGATGGACCAGAAAATCCAGCTGGTTTCACAAACCAGAACCGCCATGGGAACCCTTTTTAAGAAAGTCTCCGCTGCCTTCCCCGCGTCACTGAAAGTGGATGTTAATGAGCTTGAAATTGATGAAAAACGGCTCTTGATCAAGGGCACTCTCTATCAAGGCGACTTGAATCAAGTGGTAGAAGGGCTGAAGGCAACTGCCTTTTTCACAGATCTCCGTCTCGACCAAAAAGACGGAAAATTTGAAATTTTGGGGAAAGTGGTGAGTAAATAGCTATGGAACAAACGAGCAGAATAAAAACCTGGATTAAAGAACAAGCACCCATGCTTGCTCACCTCTATGAGAACAAGTACGTGGGCATGGCTTACGATCGATTTGCAAGCCTGCCTCCTGTTCAGCAAAAGCAGTTGATTCTATCTTTTATAGGGGTGGTTTCGGGTTCCATTGGCCTCTACTTACTCATTTCTTATATTTCGCTGTGGAATTTGAATGCGCGGATCAAAGGAGCTTCGGTAATGGGGGCCCACCTTCAGCAATATCAGAAAATTAAGCGAGATAAGAGCCTGGAACTCGCCAGCCTCGATAGCAATGCGGCTCTGGCTGCCCCCGGGCAGCTCAAGGCAAGGCTCCTCGATATTGGAAGAACCACTGGGATCTCCCCCAGGATGATGGAAGCTAATGAGAAAAGTGAGATGGCAGCGCGTTCTGATGAAAGCAAAGCTTCTACCGAATTAAAAATTAAAGAAGCGAGTGTGAGTCTGCAGAAAATCACTATTCGACAGCTGGTCAACTTCTTGAAAAACATCGAGTCGGGTCAGTATAAACTCACAGTGACCGGTTTAAGGATCAAAAATGATGAGCAGCTCCGGGGTTACATGAATGTTGATTTTGAAGTGATGGCTTATCTCTTTTCACCGGAGGAAAGCTGAGCATGGCCAAGGTTAAAAAAAGCACTGTTTTTATTTGCCTCGGAGTATTTCTAGTAGGTCTCCTGTTTTTCTTTCCACTGCAGAATCTGAAGGGGCTCATCTTTCAGAAAATTTTTGAAAGTACAGGAGTACTGATTGTTGCTGAAGAAATTCACCCGATCTTCTTTGGGTGGCCTGGAATCGGAATAAAAAATGTCAACGTGACCTTACCCGCTGGTGGCAGTGATATTGAACTGGCTAGTCGATCCATGACGTTTCGTGTGCGATTGAGCTCGGCTTTCATTCCATCCGTTTCTTTAGCCTTTGATGAGTTAAAAGGAGGCGGGGACCTCTTTTTGTTGTTCGGACAGAGTGGAGCGGTGACCCGTATTGTAGCTGAGTCCGACAAACTGAATCTCGGGCAAATTGTAATCCCCGGACTCGGCCGGAGTCTCGGCGGACTCCTCGAAAGTGATGTCTCCTTGAAATATAATGATGCCATTTTCTCTGAAACCAGCGGACGGATGAACCTAGCAGTAGCGAATTTTAAATTTCCAGCAACCTCTGTGAACAACCCCATGTTGGGGCCCCCTTTCCAAATTCCAGAGCTCAACGCAGGAAATCTGGATGTGAAACTGAAATTTCAAGATGGGGTGATGTCAGTTTCCAGTTTCAAGTTGGGAACTCCACAGACAGATGTGAGCGGCGGCATCTCAGGTGAAATGAAGATGGGAGCAAACATTTTCGAGAGCCAGATCAATTTAACCTTAAAGTTGGTGTTCTCACCCAAGATCCAAGACAATCCAGAATATAAAACTTTCCTGGACTTCCTGGGTGCTTACCGCACCTCTAAATCCGGAGAGTACGCCATGAACTGGAACGCCTCCCTCCAACAGCTCATGAGCAACCCGCTCCCCTCTCCCTTACGCTAACCCAAAAGGTACGGCCTTACTTTTGGTAGGGCGTATTAGCTCATTTTGGTCACTGCTTTGCATGCCATCTGAAACCAATATGGCACGAACCCCTTTAATTCGAACACCTCATCAGCCCTATCACATCACCTGCAGATCAAATAACAAGGAATGGTTCTACTTACCCGTTGCGGAGTTCTGGGAAATTCTCTTGGAAATCTTCTGCCGACCTGAAGTCCACTCCGAACTCAAAGTACATGCATTAGTTCTCATGTCGAATCATTTCCATCTTTTAGCTTCATCTACAACGGGTTCCCTAGACCGAGCTATGTGTTATTTGTTGAGAGAGGTTTGTAGAGAAGTTAACCGAAGGACTTCAAGAATTAATCACCTTTTTGGAGGGCCCTATAAATGGAGCCTCATCAATAACACATCTTATTATCTCCACTGCCTGAAATATATCTACAGGAACCCAGTTGCTGCGGGCTTGGTGGATTGCGTTCAGGATTATGCCTTTTCCTCTATTCATGCCCATAGAAATCCATCGGCCCTTCCATTTGCGATATATCCCTGGAAATGGGCAGGAGACTGGCTCAAGTGGGGTGATTATCAATCCATTTTAAACTGGCTCAATACTCCCTATCCGCATGATCTCGGGGACTATATTAGAACAGCTTCTAGGTACGCTCATTTTCGAATTCCCAGAAATAGAAACACTAGAAAAGTTCCCTCCTTTTTTGGGCAGGATCTCTCCGAGATGTATCGAATAGCGCCGTACTCCTTCGATGAAATTCCTCCG
>RFNT01000075.1 GCA_009927045.1 bacterium
AAGGGCGGTTAGCTCAGTTGGATAGAGCGCAAGCCTCCGAAGCTTGAGGTCACTGGTTCGACTCCAGTATCGCCCATTTGAACTCTCTTAAACTATTGAGCGTTCAGGTTTTCTACACTCCAGCACGACTTATTCGTCGATCGAACACCGTTAGCGTATTCAAAGAGTGGCGCCAGGTTTAACCGATGGATTCTACAGAAGTCTCCAATGGGATTTTGGGGTCCTGTGGTCTTTAATTTGCAACTTCTTTCAGTTGATAAGTCACATTTCAAGGGAGGACATCATGAGCAATGGAAATATTGGTTTCAGTCTTTCACTGGTTACATTGATAGTCGTGTCGGAAGTAAAATCTGAACGACATGGAGGAAAAATTGCAGAAGTACCACCTGGATTCAGAAATGAATTCAAACAAGAAATGGATTCTAACCTTCAGAAGCTAAATTCCTGGAAAGAGGTCTTTGAAAAGGGGAGCGCGCCCGCCGTAAGTGCACTAGACCAAAACAAATCAGCAGCTGTTGAGTGTATTGAAACAGATGCGAAGAGTAACAAAACCACGCTTACAGCAGGTCTTCTTCATCTCCATGAAAATGGAAGTTATAAAAGACATCTGGGTCCGTCCATCTTATTCAAAAAGATAACGGGATCAGAGACGCTGGATAAATTAAAAAATCTGACAGCTACTGAGATTGAACAAAACAGGAGTCTAGAAAGGGATGTTATGATTTCAGTAGAGCCAGTAGCGTATATGAGAAGTGAAAACCCGGTGCGGGATGGGTCGGTGGAGTTTCACGGTATTATTGGGATGGCCACGATGAATGGAGATGGTACTTTTGTGCGATATTCCGTTCGAAAAGTTAGAAATCCAGAAAACAGCGAAGAGAATCTCATGGTCAAAATGGTGATTTATGGAAATAATTGGAGCAAGCATGGGCGCAATGTTCAAACGCCTATCAGCGAATCCTTTTGCATGTAAGGGCCGCGCTTTCCCCTTAATGGTCCGCCAAAAGTAAGGCCGTACCTTTTGGTGGAATGAGAACTGCATCCACATTGGGTGTATGGGAAAGACATTAGAGCAGGAATATCGCACCCTTTTAAAGGTCATATCAGAAAATCTGAAACGCCTCAGAAAACGGGCCCAATTGACTCAAGAACAAGTGAGTCATCAAGGCGGATTTCATACACGCTTCTATCAAAAGCTCGAAAGTGGAACTTATAGTCCCAACTTGTTCACGCTCGTCCGGGCTGCCCGCGCACTCAAAGCTAAGCTGTCTGATCTGCTCTCGACCAATCATCAAAAGCACGCTTGAACCTCATGTGCTCGCGCGTCAGAAGCAGTGCAAAAATCAGTGGAGAAGTGCGGAAATTCAAGCTTTCCAGCCCTTCGTGAATTAAGAAAATCTCTCCATATTTAGAGGCTCAAGAATCTTCCTTCTCATCCGAACGGTTGGGTATGAAAAACACATTCAAATATTTAATTCTGGGTACTTTAACTCTAAACACTTTGTTTTCTTCTTCTACTGTGATGGCAGACGAAGGAAAACATCAGATGGGGGATAGCTCTTATTCCAAGAAGCTTTCTAGCAGTAGTGAAAATCCTACTGCTCCTTCTCGCAAACTTGCGAGCACTGCTTCTGAGGAATCAGACATTGAACATTATAAGAAACTCCAACGTCGTTTAGGTGTAGACATTGGTCTCATGGTACCGATGGGTGACTTCAGTGGCTCATTTGGTAGTACTTCTCTCATTGGGCTTCATTTTACCTGGGAAGCGATTTCACCTTTTGCCCTTCGAGTGAGTACCCATCGAGCTTCTGGTTATCATAAAGATGGAGCAGCATCCGGAAAGCTTACGGTTTCCCAGATCAACGTAGGAGCTCAAGCCTCTTTTGACCACGGCCGTTACCTTCCCTTCTTAATTTTTCGAAGGGTCTTTCAATTTCAACGATGTCGCGTTTGGCACCAACAACGTAGCAGCCGGCAGTGATACCTTTGTTACCACTGTAGGTTTGAACGTTGGTGGAGGAGTCGACTTCATCGTAGGACGTGAAATGAGCTTTGGGTTTCAAGCGACTTATCATTACTTAGTTCCCAAGAAAGTGACTCGTACTGGGGCTGATATGTTCAACTTGGGTAGCAGCTACGCAACGCTTGGATTCCGAATCAACTTCTAATTGTGGAGATTCTTGTGAAAAAGACCCAACGACCCTTGAAATTTCGCTGGGTCTTTTTACTTCTCCTTCAAAGCCTCACGATAGTACCCAACGCCTCAACTGCAGCAGACAAATGCCAGTCTCCCCAAAAAGGTAGCTGGGTGAATTTAGAAACCCTGAATGCGTTTGATTTCACCCCGGATTGTACGTTTGTTTACTCGGGTGCCAATTGCGCTGTCTCTGGCAACTTCTTATCCGCAGAAGGCAATGAAGGTCCGCTAACACTCAACAACAGTGAAGATCCCACCAACTTCACCTGTTTTTCAAAAGGTGAACACTCCTGTAACTACCGCCTCGAAGGCGATGTTTTATCCGTAGAGTGCTCCCCTTCTAGACCGGTAAAGTATGTAAGGCTGCGTTCTAAATACAATGAACAGAAATTAAAAGCTCTCATGGCGGCCAAAAGCGAAAATGCACAAACTGAGCTGACACTGCATTATTATGACACGCAACAAACAGGGAAATTAGAAGCTCATTTAGAAAAACTTTCTCAACTGAAAGTTTTAGAAGCCACTACGGCTTTGGGTTACCAATTTTTTTATGGCGCTCGTGGTTTTCAACGAAATTACGCCGAAGCACTTTTTTGGAATCGCTTAGCTGCTTCGAGAGGCAGCCAAGAAGGAAGAAACTTGGCAGGGACTCAATACCTTTATGGCCTTGGCACAGAGAGAAATTTTGCAAAGGCTGAAGAATACTTCTTAATGGCTGCAAAGAATGAAGATGTTGTTCCTCAAAAGGCACTTGCCGCAATGTATCTGATGGATAGGCCAACCAAGAAGAACACTGAAAAAGCACGTCACTGGTTGCGAAAAGCCACACGCTTGGGAGATTCCGAAGCGGCTGCTTTTCTAGCAACACTGCCCCCAGCTCCTGAAGTACAAAAACAAATGAAAGCGGAGGCTCCTGTTGAGGTAAAAGAACCTCCAGCACATCCTAAATTGCTCACAAAGACTTTGAATTTTGATCTCGATGGTGAAAACACTCCCGTGAGAAGTTTAGCCAGTGGAGATCCGGACTCAGATCTCGAACATTACATGAAATTACAGCGTCGGTTAGGAGTCAGCTTTGGTCTGATGCTACCGTTTGGAGATTTCGGACAGAACTTTTCGAGCACTTCTATGCTAGGTCTCCACTTTGTGTGGGAAGCGATTCCTCCGTTTGGTCTTCGGATCAGCACCCAACGAGCATCGTCCTATCACAAAGATGGTCCCGGATCTGGAAAACTCACTGTCTCTCAATTCACCATCGGCACACAAGCTTCTTTCCCAGACAATCGAAAAGTTCCTTTTGCTATTTTAGAAGGTACCTTCAATTTCAATGATGTAGCTTTCGGAACTGCCCCAACTATTCAGGCTGGCAGCGATGCTATCGTCACAACAGTTGGCCTCAATGTCGGTTTCGGAATGGATTTTGTAGTGGGTCGCGAACTCAGTTTAGGATTTGAAGCGCTTTTCCACTACTTACTTCCTAAGCGAGTGAATTTATCCAATGGAAACCAGTACAATCTGGGCAGCAGCTATTCAACGATTGCTTTCCGAATTACTTTCTAATTCATCGAGGAAGTACCACACAGTGGACTTCTTCTTCAGATAAATCGCGCCAGTGCAGCCCTTTATCGCACGCTTTTTTACGAAGTGCATGAACAGCGACACAGCCATTGGAACCTTTGGCCAATAAAGGTTTTTTCAACACTTCCCCACCCACCGATAATGTGACACACCAGGAAGGCGCGTACATCATATTGCAAATGGCTTGCTCAAAATCTTGGCATTTACTTTCTGCAGATGCAGTTTTTGAAATGAGCGCCCCCATGACAACGATACCGAAAGCCCAAATGATTTTTTTCATGATCCTCTCCCGTGACACAGAGAATAACAAATGAGTAGGGAGGTAATTTGGGAGAATTATGGAGAGGTTTTCACTTTTTAAATAAAAAAAGAGTGGGGAAAGGGAATTCCTCTCACCCACTCTTTTACCGAAGAACGGATTAAGCTCGGCAGCTTTCAGCAAGCACAGGGTGCTTTTTGATCTGAGCTTTCACATTGTGAAGCAAGCTCAATGCTGATTGGCCTTCTCCCACAATGTTTGCATAGTTTTCTTGGGTCATTTTTGCAAAGTCAGCTTGGACTTGGTCTTCACAGCCCAATGTTTTTGCAAAACCAGCTAAGTATTCGCCTTGGCCTTGAGCCATTTCAATCGAAAGGGACTCTTGGTTGTTAAAAGCAAATTTAGCAGCATCCATGTCTTTTTTAGCAATCGAGTGCTGATCGCAACCCATGGTTCCGGAAGTCATTCCAAAAGTAGGAGGAACCACAGCATTTGTGGTACCACGGATCGTGGTGCCTAACATGGTTTTCTTTTGAGTCACTTGCCAGCCCAAACCGCAACCATCGGTACCGGATGGATTTGCGCCAGCTGCAGCGTCTACTCCACGGCTTCCATAGCCTTCCATTTTATCTTTGCCCGTACCAGCCATAGAAAGAGCTGGAACAAGCATGAGTACTGCCATTGAGGTCATCAACTTTCTCATGAGTTCTCCAATTGATTTTTAGGTTAGAAAAGGAACTACAGCCCTATATTTTAGCTTTTTTAGAACGTGATCAGAAGTAAAAATGAGTGCTGAATTTTGCTTCTTGGTAAGGGCGAGAATACGAACGATTGAATGCGTAGAACCAAGAACCGTAAGAAAGTCGGAATTCCCAGGACTGGCCGAGACTCAACGCATTTTCCCAAAGAAGCTGTACCCGAAAACGCGATGGGTTATCGTTGTTGATACCATCCCAAGTCACGTTTCCCGTAATGCCACTTTTGAAGCTTTCCCAGGGATTGGTGATTACAGCAACCTGCAGCTCAGGTCCTAATCGAACATTTCTGGAGAGCGCAGACCCCGCTTCCGCATGAGCCAACAGTAATCCATAAACCACCGTTCGCGGATCAAAAAGATTGAGAGTTGCCCCCATCCCGCCTCGTAGTTGAGCGCTCTTGCAGTCCCAACAAGAAAATTCACGACTATTGGCATAGGCTATCTGAAGCTTCCAAGACGCCCTGGACTCCACAAAACTGAGTGGAAAGAGTGATGTGATGTGAAGAAGTTCGAGATTATCTAAGAGAAGTTTTCCGTTTTGTGGATAATAACGAAAATAAACCTGCGGAAAATCAATGTGCGAGTAACGCTGAAAGCCCCGGTCGCTATTAAATAAATCGTGATAAGCGGTCTTGAAACCTAATTCCTGAAAGTTACCTTGCAAATCCGCAGCGGTGATCCACCCTGGAGACCAACTGAACCGATAAGGAAAGTGGCCTTGATCAGGCCGGCTAAAAACTTCCTCAGAAGTCAAAGTTTCAGGGGATTCTATTTTTCCTAAATAACTCCGTTGAAGCAATACACTCGCTTGAAGCAACTTTTTCGATTCGTCCCATTGCCCCTCTGCTTCCTGCTTTTCATAGAACAATGATGCCACCGCCGTATCCAACACAAAAGGATCTTGAATTTCCTTGGGGGATACCCGCCCATCGAGCACTTTCTTCAGCGATACTTGTTGTTGGGTATTGAGCCTTGAGGCTTGAGCCACCATTTTCTTTCTAAGTGAGGGCCGATAACGCACTCCCTGAACGACTCCTGGAGTTGTCATGATCTTTTTCAGAGTTTCCCCAGGAATTGTAGAAAGGTTAAAATTAGAAATATTCCAATCGGGTTTTGCAGCTTCAATCAGAGTGAGCATCTGATACGAGCAATTTTCATCAAAAAAGAAATAATCAAAGTAACTATTCGTCTCTATTTCCCAAACGTGCGCCAATAGAGTCCGCGACTCTTCTGGAGAAAGAGCGAGATCATACTCCCAAATGTCTCTACTTTCTGAATTGTTGTATTCGTTTATTTTTACATAGTACGGGACGTACGAAAATTGACCTCGATAGCCGCCCGTCAAACCAAATGCAATGAATGCCAGGGGGTTTTCATCTGGGCCCACAGCAGCAGCAAAGCTCACTCCATAGTCCAACATGTCTTGCTTTTTTTGTCCGGTGGGGATTTTACGATTGATTCGCAGGAAAGTGTGTCCAAACATCGAGGCGGGGTTATTCGGATAGGCACTTGAAAAAACCAACGTGACGGAATCGGGATCTGCCACTTGCATCATTTCTTCTACTTTTTCACACTTCACCTTTTGAACCGGGTGCCCCAAAGCTTTTTGTAAAAATTCAAATCGGGCCGGAAAAGCGCATTGGGGATGCAACTTGAATTTACCCACTTGCAAATCATGTCTGGAAAACGCAGCCCAACTGGCTTTTAACTCCGCTAGTGGGTCTGTTTTACCCTCTGGGGAAAAAAAGAACCCAGCGCCATCCACTTCACTTTGTAGCTTCCAAAAGGGCAGCGTCTTTTTGTAATGGAGCAGTCGATGCCAGGGCTTCGATTGAGCCACTTGCTGTAAGATCGCCTCGGATACGACGCCAAAGGCCGAATTCAGTACGCTCAGAAGACTGAAAAAGAAAATAAATTTTTGCATGAGCCTCTTAGTGTTTTGAAAGATTAAAGTAACGCTCAGCAAAGTGTCAAATAGGCTGAGAGCCTCTAGACTAGATCCTTTTTGGGTTAACTCACATTCACTGGAGGAAAGATGAAACATTGGGCGTTAGTTTCTTTGGGGATTTTTGCATTACCTATCTTTGCAGGGGTTTGGGAAATTGATGATGCCCATACTGCAGCGAAATTTAAAATCCGTCATTTGATGGTCTCAAATGTGTACGGACAAATCACAGGAGCAAAAGGTGCTCTGGACATGGATGACAAGGACCTCACCAAAACTCAAGGCACGGTCACTCTAGAAGTAAACACGGTCAATACAGCTAACGAGAAACGGGATGCTCACTTAAAAAACGAAGATTTTTTTGATGTTTCCAAGCATCCCACCATTACTTTCCAAATTAAAAAGGTTGTAAAAGCTTCTGGCGGCAAGTGGAGAATGGATGGGGATCTCACCATGAAAGGGATTACCAAGCCCATTACATTGAAAGAAGTCGAGCTGACTCCCACCATCAAAGATCCATGGGGAGCAACTAAAAGGGGCTTAACGGGTGTGACTTCCTTGAACCGAAAAGATTTTGGTCTCACATGGAACAAACAACTCGATGGGGGCGGAATGGTGATTGGAGACAAAGTAGATATTGAAGTGGCGATGGAACTGAAAGAGAAAACAGAAGCCGCAAAGAACTAAAACTGACTAGTGGACGGCGCCTTCTTTCAGAAAAGGTGTCGTCCACACCCTCTCCCCTTCAATTTGAGTAAGCACGAAAGACTGAACCTGTTTGGATTCTCCCTCCGGCCCCACAGTTAACGTCGGTATATAATTTTCGGTGTGCCCTTGCCAAACCTCTGCGTGTCCTTTCAATCTCTTCTCAAAAATCACGTCCTTCGGTTTGCCGATTTGAGATTTGAGAAAACTCAGATACCGAGAATCACTGAGCTCTCTCAAAATGCGGGACCGCTCGGCGATCTCCGAATCGGGAACCACTGGCGTGAGTGAAGCCGCAACGGTTCCCTTCCGGGCCGAAAAGGAAAAAACATGGAGCTTGCTCCAATAAGAGGATTGCAAAAGCCGAACAGTCTCCTCGAACTCAGCTTTACCTTCTCCAGGAAAGCCGACAATCACATCCACGCCAACAAAAGTATCAGGCTGTGCCTTCTGGAGTTTTTCTGCGACTTCGGCGAACTCCCTTGCTTGATACAGACGTCGCATTTTTCGCAAGATTTCATCGTTCCCGCTTTGAAGTGCGATATGAAAATGTGGACACAGCTTTTTTTCGTTTTTTAAAAGGTCAATTAGTTTGTCAGGTATTTCGAAAGGATCGAGAGTGCTCACCCTCACTCGAGGACCGTTTTTGATTTGAACGATTTTTTCCAATAAAACGCCTAAGTCCGTGTTGTGGTCCCACCCATAATGAGCGAGGTGGATACCGGTTAAAACTACTTCACGAAAGCCCTGTTCATGAGCGGCATGGACTTGCTTCAACACGGTTTCTAAAGGCAAACTTCGACTGCGGCCTCGCGCTTCAGGAATGATACAAAAACTGCACTTGTAGTTGCAGCCATCTTGAATTTTGATCGTTGCTCGAGCGTTTCTAGATCCTGGAAAATATTCGGGGAGAAAGCCTTGGGTAACCTCCACCTGATCCTTAGCAACCACCTCTTGATTGAAAGCAGCTTGTAAATAATCGAGCGTTTTGAACTTGTTGGCTGTTCCCACCAGAAAATCCACCTCAGGGAGATTTAACAATTCGTCACGAGCCACTTGAGCATAGCACCCTACCAGAGCTACCAGAGCTCCTTGGTTTTGCCGTTTAAATCGATTGGCTTGATGACGGGCATCTCTGTCAGCATTTTCTGTAACAGTACAAGTATTGATGATGTAAGCATCCGCTGCGTCTGTTTCGGCAACTGGCGTAAAGCCTCTTCGAATAGCTTCCAAATAAAGGGAATCCGTATCATTACTATTTGCGCGGCACCCAAATGTCTTAAAGGCAATTCTCATAGTCATTGGATGGATAGGTCTTCAATCCAACCACCCCCCAGCACACGATTCCCCTCGTAGAAAACCATGGCTTGACCGGGAGTGATGGCTCTCTGCGGGATTTCAAACTGGACGTCTAATTTACCGTCGGGGAGCGGAGTGACTCGTACAGGACTCTCTTTAGCACGATAGCGAATTTTTGCAGCTAAGTGCTTTTGTTCATGAAGGGGCTCATTGATCCAGCTGATATTGTTTACCAAAGCAGATTTTCTGAAAAGATTCTGCTCCGGTCCCACTACGACCTCATTTGTTTTTCCCCGGAGAGCTAAAACAAAGAGCGGCTCTTTACCAAAAACTCCCAAACCTTTGCGCTGACCAATGGTGAACTGATGGAGTCCCGTGTGTTGTCCCAAGATGTTACCCGAGGGATCGACTATATTTCCTGGCTTCAAAAGCGCTTTGGGGACTTCTTCTTCAATAAAATCTTTATAACTCTTAGCCTGCACGAAACAGATCTCTTGGCTATCGGGCTTGTTAGCAACGAGCAACCCATATTTATTCGCCAATTCTCGCACCACTTTTTTCTCGAAATTGCCAATCGGAAAAAGCGTTCGGGCAAGATCCTGTTGCTTCATAGCGAACAAGAAATAAGATTGATCTTTCTCCGGATCACCGCCTTTAAAAAGCTCCACTCGCTGATTTCCTGGATCTGTTTGCACCGTAGCGTAATGACCGGTGGCTAAATAATCGGCGCCTAAGTCTAAGGCCCAATCCATCAACTGCCGAAACTTTACTTTTTCGTTGCACCGAATACAGGGATTTGGCGTTCTTCCATTCAGGTATTCTTGGATAAAATCGTCCACAACTGCTTCTCTGAATTCTTCTTCCATGTTGTTCACATAGAACGGAATTTCTAATTTTTCCGCAACTCGACGAGCGTCCATGATGTCGCTCAAGGAACAGCACGTCCCAAACTCGTTATCAATTTTCTCGGCCATGTCATGCAGCTGAAGTGAAATCCCAATCACTTCGTGGCCCTGTTCTTTGAGCCAACCAGCAGTTACCGAACTGTCCACGCCCCCACTCATCGCAACTACAATCCGAGAGGGCTTTTCTGGAACAAAATTTGGAAATCCAGGGTTCATCATGTTCTTCTTTTCCGTTCTTGTATCCGGTGCACGTGCTTTACCACAACTTGAAGAACCGTGTCGATTTCCTCTGGAGTAGTGGTTTTTCCCCAAGAAAATCTGAGGCTTTCTTTCGCCGCTTGTTTGCCGAGCCCCATGGCTAAGAGCACATGGCTAGGCGTAATAGATCCTGATGAACAAGCCGACCCCGCAGAAACGCTGATTCCTTCCAAATCGAGGGCTCCCAAAAGGACCTCAGAGGAAATGCCTTCAAACCGAATGCTGGAAGTATTGGGAATACGCGGAACATCTGCACCGTTTAAATGAACCCCAGTCAATGTTTCCAATAACCCTTTCTCGAATCGGTCCCGCAAATGAGCGAGATGTTTTAGCTCTTCTGGCGTGGGGAGCTCCTGACAAGCCTTTCCAAATCCCAGGATACCCAAAACATTTTCAGTGCCCCCTCGGCGTTTGATCTCCTGGGCACCGCCAAAATGAGTGGCTACCATGGGCACTCCTTTTTTGACGACGAGCGCTCCAATCCCTTTGGGACCAAATATTTTATGCCCCGTTAGGGTAACCAAATCACAAAAATTCCATTGGGCAGGCGGTAGTTTTCCAAACGCTTGAACAGCATCAGTATGCAAAACAATCTTTCTCTCGCGACAGATTTGAAAAATTTCTTTTAACGGAAAAATCACACCCGTTTCGTTATTCGCAGCCATGACTGATACTAAAGAGGGACGAAACTGATCCACTTGTTTGCGGAACTGCTCGAGATCAATAGAACCCTGAATTCCCACTGGAATATGGTCCACGGGAACGCCCTGATTTTCCAAAAATCGAGCGGTGTCTAAAACAGATGAATGCTCGACCGAGAGCGTGAGTAGCCTAAAAGTGGATTGGGTCGCAAAGTATGAGCCTAATAAAGCAAGAGCATTTGCTTCGCTCCCGCCAGAAGTGAATACAAGTTCAGTGGGATTCACTTGAGCAGCAGCCGCCACCAACCTCCTGCTTTCCTCAATAATTTCATTAGCTTGTCTTCCGTGCGCATGGCTCGAAGAAGGGTTGCCCCAAAGGCGAATGGCAGCCTCAATTCCCTCCTGGCAGGCACGGCCCATCGGAGTCGTGGCATTAAAATCGGCGTAAATACGGTTCATGACGCGCCTAATCTAGCCGAATTTGTTCTGGATCGCTAGCCATGAGATTCCTGCTCGAAATCTGGACCCAGACAGGCTTTCGGGCTAGTGTGGGGGCCCTATGGGAAAACTCCAAAAAGCTGAAAATCGCCGGAGAAAACGGGAACGCGTCGTGAGCGTGATTTTGTTCTTTTTGGTCATTGCTTTCACAGCCATTGAAGTTCACTTATTCCGCCTTTCTGCAAAGTTACCTTTCGTGAACAGTATTTTCTTTTTTGGACTTATGAATCTCAACATCGTGTTGATCATGGTGTTGCTATTTTTAGTTTTTCGAAACGTCGTAAAACTAATCTTGGATGAACGCCGAGGCCGAATTGGATCGAGACTCAATACACGGTTAGTTTTCTGCTTTACTTTGTTTGCCATCATACCCACCGTATTATTATTTTCGATCTCTGCGTTTTATATCAAAAGCAGTTTCGACAAGTGGTTTAACTTACGGATCGGAGAGACCCTCCAACGCAGTATTGATGTGGTAAAAAATTACTACGAAAACACTGAAAGCAGTGCTTCCCACTTTGCAAAAAAAATTGCAATCCAACTCAACAAACTCCCGCCAAACTCTCCTAGCTTACGGGACAAACTGGAGTCTTATCGGCTTGAATACGGATTAGATGCCGTTGAATATTATCGAGATCCTCTTTCGCCCTCTGTCACGAGTGTTTCAAAGCAAAAACAGCACTTCATTCCCTCTGTCGCAAAAAGTTCGCTTCTGGAAAGTTTTCAGGTGCCTGAGCAGTGTCGTGTTTTGGGATTGGGAACTGGAGAACTCATTCGATGTAGCGTTCATTTAGGACCTGGAAAGGGCGTTGTTTTTGCAAACACCTTCATTCCTCTCAGTTTGGCCTCCCAGTTGTCAGAAATCAATGTGACTTACCAAGATTTTAAAGCAGATAATCCCCTGAATTACCCCATTAAATCTACTTATTTCACCATTCTCACTGTAGTTACTTTGTTAATATTGTTCACGGCCTCATGGACCGGATTTTATGTTGCCCGGCGACTCACTGGACCCATTGAGAGTTTAGTGCGCGGAACTACAGCTGTTGCTAAAGGCAACTTGGAGTATTCTATCAATGCCTCGGGTTCTGATGAGCTATCTAAATTGGTCGATTCCTTCAACCAAATGGTGAGACAGCTAAAAAGTAACAAGCAGGAAATTGAGGTTTCTCAGAAATCACTGAGAAAAATGACTGAGGAATCTAATCACCGCCGTCGGTATATCGAAGTTCTCTTGGAGAGCGTAGATTCGGGTGTGGTTTCCATTGATAGCGCGGGCATTATTTCGATGATCAATCCTGCAGCTTCTGAACTGCTGGGAGTTGCCTCAGATGAAATAATCGGCCGTCCTTTCTGGGAATTGATCCCCACCTCGCAGCAAAATGAATACCGGGACTTGTTATTGATGGTGTACAAAAGCACCAAACCTCTTAAACGAGAAATTCAAGTTCAAAACAAAAACAAAGAGCGCATTGCCGTTCTGGTAACTCTCTCAGTGCTTCGTGATGAAAACAAAAACCCTTTGGGTGTAGTTGCTGTTTTTGCGAACGTCAGCGAAATCCAAAAAATGGAACGAATGATGGCTTGGCGCGAAGTTGCTAAGCGGATTGCTCACGAGATTAAAAATCCGCTCACCCCCATTCAATTATCTGTTCAACGCCTCCGGCGGCGCTATTTGGAAAAAATTCAGGATGATGGCACTTTCGATAAGAGCACTCAAATTGTTTTGAGTGAAGTAGAGTCTTTGAAAAATCTTGTCAGCGAGTTTTCCGACTTCGCACGCATGCCTGAAATTCGGCCCCAACCCGAAAATCTCAATGCATTAGCGATTGAAACCGTTAACCTGTACCGAGCGGCCCACGAAGGCATTTCGTTTGATGTCCGGCTCGACGAAAATTTAGGAGAAGTTCAAGTAGATAAAGCACAGATGAAACGAGCTCTGATCAACTTATTCGACAACGCCGTCACCGCCATGTCCGGCAAGGGGGTGATTTCCGTCACTTCGGCATTGGACCGGACCTCGGGAACAATCACCTTAAAAGTCAGTGATACTGGCTGTGGGATTGAAGAAGGGGTATCCAATCAATTATTTGAACCCTATTATTCCACCAAACCGGGCGGAACGGGTTTGGGGTTAGCCATTGTAAATCGAATTGTTTCTGATCACGGTGGCACCATTCGAGCAATGGCACATCAACCCCAGGGGACCGAATTTGTAATGGAGTTTCCCGAAAAGTTGACCACCCACAATCCTGAGGTGCACACATCATGGTCTTGAGAAAAGTTCTCATCATTGACGATGAAGAAAACATTTTAGATTCGCTCAAGGGTGTATTAGAAGATGAAGGATTTCAGGTGGAGATTGCAAAGTCGGGAACCCCTGGAATTCAAAAAGTTAGAAAGTTTGCTCCTGATATTGTTTTGTTAGATATCTGGATGCCTGGAGATGATGGTCTACATGTCTTAGAGAAAATTAAAGGTATCAATCCAGATCTTCCCGTCATCATGATGTCGGGGCATGGGACGGTTGAAACAGCGGTAAAAGCCATCAAATTAGGTGCTTTCGACTTCCTAGAAAAGCCCATCCACTTTGATAAATTACTGGTCATGCTGGAACATGCCTTTGAGCTGGAATCCCTCAAGAAGGAAAATAAAATTCTGAGAGATACGATTGAGGGTGAAGAACAACTCATTGGTAAAAGCGCTGGAATGGTTCATCTCCGGGAACTCATTTCCCTCACTGCGCCCTCCAACGGCTGGGTCATGATTCGGGGAGAAAATGGCACGGGTAAAGAGCTTGTTGCAAAGACACTGCATCGAGAGAGTCTCCGGGCCAAGGAACGATTTGTAGCTGTTAACTGTGCTGCCATTCCGGATGAACTCATTGAAAGCGAGTTATTTGGCCACGAAAAAGGCAGCTTCACAGGAGCGCACGAACGAAAGATTGGAAAGTTTGAGTTAGCTAACGGTGGCACCTTGTTCCTAGATGAAGTGGGAGACATGGGGCACAAAATGCAAGCGAAAATACTTCGAGCGCTTGAAGAATGTGTCATTCAAAGAGTCGGTGGTCAGGATTCGATTGAACTAGATCTCCGAGTGGTATGTGCCACCAATAAGGATCTGAAGAAGGAAATCAAACTTGGTAATTTTCGTGAGGATCTTTTTTATCGGCTAAATGTGATTCCTCTGACTGTCCCGTCCCTCCGTGAGCGCCGGGAAGACATTCCTCTACTGGTGAGATACTTTCTGGAAAGCTTTTCAGGAAATCGAAAAATAGATATTTCATCCACTGCGCTTGAAGCGCTTCAAACCTATCCGTGGCCTGGAAATGTGCGTGAGCTCAAGAATTGGATAGAACGTGCTTGTATTCTTTCTTCCGGAAATGATTTACAGTGGATTGGTTTGGATTGCGATGAACCCGCATCGGAATCACCCGATCTCGCTTCCCCCCAGGAAAAATCACTGCGGGAAGCAAGAGCCAACTTTGAGAAGCAATTTATTTTGAAAGTTTTGGCTGAGAACGGTGGTAATGTTTCGAAGACTGCGCAGCACATTGGTGTGGAAAGAAGCCATCTTCACAAAAAGATTAAAGCCTATGGAATTGATATCTCTGATCAGGGAGGAACAGTATGAGTCTTGATTTAATCAATGGTATTCACAGACGAAAAACAAGGGAAATTACAGTCGGCTCCTTGAAATTAGGAGGGGCTCATCCCATCCGTGTGCAATCGATGACGACCCCAAAAACTGAGGATGTAGATGCTGTCGTTAAGCAAATCAAAGATTTAGTGACTGCAGGTTGTGAAA
>RFNT01000163.1 GCA_009927045.1 bacterium
TTGGCGGGGATTGGCGACACAATCCGTGTTTCATTGAGTTGTGATCCTGTGGATGAAGTAAAAGCCGGTGTTTACATATTAAAGAGCATTGGACTCAAGAATGATACGCCGGAGATCATTGCTTGCCCCAGCTGTGGACGAGCCGATATTGACGTTTATAGCTTAGCAGAAGAAGTAGAACGCCGAGCTCTGGGTCTGGGTAAAAACATCAAGATTGCCGTGATGGGATGTGTAGTGAATGGTCCTGGGGAATCCATGGAGGCAGATATTGGAATTGCAGGGGGTAAAGGTGAAGGGTTGGTCTACAAAAAAGGTAAACCCATCGGAAAAGTTCCTGAAGCCCAGATGCTGGATTTTTTAATGAACGAGATTGAGAGGATGTAAGGGTCATGGCTGAACGAATTACCCCTAGAGAACAGGATTTCTCCCAATGGTATTTGGATATCATTCAACATGCTAAGTTGGCCGATCAAGCACCTGTCAGGGGCTGCTTAGTTTTGCGACCCAATGGGTATGCCCTCTGGGAAGTGGTTCAAAATGAACTCAATCAAAAATTTAAAGAGACTGGGCACCGAAATGCCTATTTTCCACTCTTTATTCCAGAGAGCTTTTTAAACTTAGAAAAAGATCATGTGGAAGGTTTCGCTCCTCAATGTGCCGTGGTCACTCATGGAGGCGGTAAAAAATTAGAAGAGGCACTCATTGTACGTCCCACTTCGGAAACGATTATCAACAGCATGTATTCAAAGTGGGTGAAAAGTTATCGAGATTTACCTGTGCTGATCAATCAATGGGCAAATGTTTGTCGTTGGGAAATGCGCACGCGTCCCTTTTTGAGAACGATGGAGTTTCTTTGGCAAGAGGGCCACACCTGCCACGAAACAGAGGATGATGCTCGTAAAGAAACCTTGCGAATGCTTGATATTTACTTGAGTTTTTTAAGAGATGTTTTTGCAATTCCAGTAATTCCCGGAAGAAAAACCGAAAGCGAAAAGTTCGCAGGAGCTGAAGAAACTTTTTGTGTTGAAGCCATGATGCAAGATAAGAAGGCATTGCAGGCTGCTACTTCACATTATTTTGGACAACGCTTCGCTAAAGTATTTGATATCAAATTCCAAGACAGAAATAGCCAAGTCCAATATGTCTATCAAACCAGTTGGGGAATCAGTTGGAGAATTTTAGGAGCCCTCATCATGACCCACTCAGATGATCAAGGCTTAGTACTCCCCCCTAAAGCCGCTCCCACCCAAGTGGTGATCGTTCCCATTTTACAAAAGAATAAGGACAACTCAGCCGTTTTAGAAGTGAGTCAACGGCTCAAAGATGAACTTTCCAAACAGTTCTCGGTTATTTTGGATGACCGAATTGAGCACAGCCCGGGTTACAAATTTAACGAGTACGAACTCACGGGAGTCCCTTTACGGATTGAAATTGGCCCTCGCGATTTAGCGAATAACCTCTGCGTTCTGGCGCGGCGAGATGGTTTAAAAACCCAAGTACTTTTGGACCAAGTGGGCGCTGAAACAGGCCGGCAATTGGATGGCTTACAAAAAGATCTCTATGCCAAAGCTTATGATCGACTGAAGAGCCACACGTACGTTGAAAACGATTATTCTGTCTTTAAAGAAAAAATTGAAGCACAAGGTGGATTTTACCAACTCCACTGGTGTGAGAGCCGAAAGTGTGAAGATGCAGTCAAGGAAGAAACCAAAGCTACGATTCGATGCATTCCCTTTGCACAAATTCGAGAAGCGGGTCGATGCATTGTTTGCAGCTCCGAGTCAAAGGGGCGGGTTGTCTTTGCAAAGAATTACTAGAAAAGACTGACGCAACTGGCTCCAAAACTTTTTAATCCACTGGTATCCTTATAGAATGCGTCTAACTCACCTGATCCTCATCCTTACTTACATTGCCTTCTTTCTCACAGGTTTCGCTCCTGAGAAAAGTTTTGGTGAAATCAAAAAGCAGCCTGACGAAAAAAAATATCAACAACCGAAATTAGATTTTGAACATCCAGATGCAGTGATTGATCCCATTGAGGGATTGAAGAATAAGCACTTTGTAAGAAGAGCCATTCTTTCTTCACTCGCTAAACATACCAGTCGCTTTGATTTTGATCGCCCGTACATCAATCACTTGATGGGTTTCAGTGCCGTTTTCCAGCGAACTCTGTTTACTAAGTTTGTAACTGGAATTCAGGCAATCAGTGCTGGATACATCACTGAGGGCGGCCACGGATTCGAAGCAGGGTTTGAATTTGCAGCTATCAGCAACATTTTCGCGGGCTACCGGCACATTTTTAGACCTGAAACCTTCAGTCTTTGGCCGTTTCTGGGAGGTGGAGCTGGCACAGAAATCACCAGTTTACGATTTGCAGATGGTCCGCCACAAAATGCCCAATACACGGGCCTTCGGCAAATGGCCTTCGCGACCATTGGTTTCTTAGTTCCCCTCGTTGATATTGGGATCAAGGCTGAGGCTCGGTTTAACTTCTACGGCACGGACAGGTTGGTACTTGCGAGTGGAGTCGGCGTTATCTTTTTCCTCTAAAACCAGATATGCAATCCCGGCATGATAGTGAAGATATGGGATTGTCCATTGACCCCTACAAATGCACGACTTTCTAATTTCAAATAAACATCTGAAATAGGAAACAACACGGACAGCGAAGGAACTGCATAAAACTGTCTGCCCCGAATATCGTTGGATTGGTCCCAATCAAAAGTATGACGGTTTGAAAGTACCGCTCCGCCAATTCCCAACATGAGTCTGAACGGCTCTTCCCGATCCGATACCAAGTACTTTACCGAAGCCACACCCATGTTATAAGCCGAAATCTCTCCTGCAGCTTCCAGAAACCAACGCCCAACAAAATTCCAAGCCAATTCCAAAGAAATCAAACTCGAATTCCACAACTTACCACTGAAGCCGCGGCTGATTGCAGCTCCCCAATTGGCAGACACATAGAAGTTCGCACTCGCTTCACGGTTAATCATGTCTACTGTTTGAAAACTTGCAATGACGCGCGGAACCTCTGATCGAAGCACGGGAGGACTTCCGTCTCGGGGGAGATCATACGGCTGATTACTGATGTACCTGAACAGCGCCCGACGAAAGGCTAATTTGGTGTAGTGCTCTGCCATGGGAACACTCAATGCTTCTTGGTTCCCTTCCAAAAAGGCTTCGCTTTGGGCATAAATTTTAAATGGATTTCTTTTGTCGTAGAGATACACATCGATATTCGTCGGCATCACCACGGCGGCCACAGCTAGGTCCGTTTGAGTTGTCGCCATACCAATACGTAAGCGTTCCAATGAAATCCCAGTTAACTCGTATTTGGATTCTCCAACTTGGATCTCTTTTTCATAAGATTGGAAAGTTTCTTCCACGATTGGTCTAAAAAATTCTTTGGAATTTAAGTTAGTGTAATCAATCAATGGGAAAGTTTGGATCGTGATCCAGTCGTCTCCCTTTTTTAATTTGGCGAGAAGCGCTTTTTGAGCACGTTGCTTAAGCGCATAGAGCCTTTTTTGAATCGCCTCAGGTGAATCGGGAGAACAGGTGCTGCTGGCTCTGCGTAAGTTGGAACGTTCAATAGCCCAACCAGAAGTCCAGTCATCAAAAATCCGTTTCGGGTTTTCTTCATAATGTGCGTGAGTAAGCTCATGTCTTGAATAACTTTTCGGAAAACCGGAGCTTTCTCTTAATGACAAGGCGCCTCCCTCACAGACTGAATTTGTGCTACGCTTCAAAAATGGATGGTCACGCCACACATTGGGCTATTTTTGATTTTTCATCCCTTTCGGATGAAGCGTTGAAGCACGCTTATCTAAAAACAACAGAGGATACTGCCCTTCCCCAGCCTCAACGCATACGAAGTGCTGCTAGGAGCCATTGGGCGGGTCGCATCGTCCTGAAGCATTTGCTTGAATCCCAAAAGATTAAAGACAGCATTCAAGTAAATGCCGAGTTTGGCTATCCGTTCACACATCAATGTCATGTCTCCATCGCGCACACGGAAAAAGTTGCAGTTGCAGCAATCAGTAACGCACCCGTGGGGATTGATTTGGAGAAAAAAACTCGTCCGGTTCGCGCAGTCCTTGAAAAGCTGGTGACCACTGAAGAATTGGATCGATTTCATTCAGGGCGTTGGGTAGATACCCATGGAATTGTAGAACCTGAGTTGTACCTTTGGGTGGGAAAAGAAGCGGTAATGAAAGCTTCTGGACTGGGCTTATCGGGAGGTTTGAAACGCGTTCACATTCAGTGGAACCAAGGCGCTCCCTTTCCCATCGTTCAGGATCTCTCCGGTCCGCTGCCCTTGAAAAATCCCCAGCTTCATTTTTTTTCAGTCGGTGATTGTGTGATTGCGATTTGCTACCAGACCACGGAACTCAATGCCCAACCCATACGCGTAGCGATTGAAGATTAAACCCCTTCGACTTTTGGAACGGTCTTACTTCGAGAGGATTTTGGCGCTTCAGTAATGGGAATCACTGGAGCTACTGGCCCCTGAGCAGTTCGAAGCGATTTGGAAAATTCGAAACAAGAAAAGAGTGCCAAGGAAAGTCCTAACACTGTACTGAATCCCAAAACAATCAGCCCCCACTGAGTTACTTCAGGATGGGCTATGGGCGCTTTCAGCATGACAAAGGCTGAGAGCGCACTGAACCATAATCCCCAAAGCATTTTGAGGCTTCTGAAAAGAAAGCTTTTGCTGAAACTCACCACGAGCAAACAGAACGGAATGGCGGACAATAAAGTACACTCTTGCCAGAATTTCAAAGCGCCGTGAGCATTCTCTCCGTACAAACCCAAGGGGCTTGGCACCCAAGCTTGAGCACCCACTAACAGAGTCATTTGAAGTAAAAGTAAAAGTGCTGTTTTCACAAGCTTTATGCTGCCCTTGGTTAAAGTTGAACCGGCTGTCTCTCTCTATATCGGGGTTTTTGAATCGGATATTTACTCGGGGTCCGGTCAGTGATAAACCTCCAAGCTTAAATCCTGCAAACCCTCCGGGAGTAAGCCCGGGTAATGGGCGTGATTCAGGTGAGTGAAAAGGGTCTCAGCAGCGGAATCAACAGATGTCTGAACCCCTCGTAACTATATAATTTTATTATTTATTTATCATGAGCAAGCAAATCCTGGTCAACTCGAACCATTACGAAACTCGAGTCGCTCTGTTGGAAGACGGAGAAATCAAACAACTTCACATTGAGCGGGAAGAAGACAAGAACGTTGTTGGGAACGTTTATTTGGGCGTTGTGAAACGTGTTCTCCCTGGGATGCAGGCGGCCTTTCTAGAATTAGGCCTCGAGCGCACTGCTTTTTTATATGTCGATGACATCATCGATGAGCCCTTTGGCAGTGATGTCGACGTGCTAGAAGAAGAGGAAGAAGGAGAAAGCGATACTCGCTACGAAGATGAACCCCGCGAAGAAGCTGCGATTGGCTCCGATGAAACCACTCCAAAAACAGAAGGCGAAGAAGAATCTGAAGTTTTAGTGATTGAAGAGGATAATTCCTCAGCGCCCATCTTTGTGGCCCCTTCTTTAGAGGAAGAAGAACCTGAAGCTCGAGAAGAGGACGGAGAAGAAGAAGAAGAAGAGGACACTGATGAGGATTTTGAAGAGTCCGTCAGTTATTCAGAAAATGAGCCCGACTTTGAATTGACTGATACTGAAGCAGAGGAAGAAGCGGCCCCTGCCGAAGAACGCGTGCAGAAACTGAAGCTAAAACTGCGACTCCACTTCCTGAATTCGAACCGATGCCAGAAGAAATTCGGCAAACTGATCTCATTGAGGAAGAAGACGGTCCGCAGCCAGGCAATGAAAAGCCCGCAACGGAACGAAGCAATTATTCGGCTCGAGAACGTCAACCCAGTGAAGGACGCAGAGATTATCGAGAACCTCGACGCGGACGTGGTGGGTATCGCGGTCATCGCGGGGGTGGCAGAAGAAATGAGCGCAATGATCGAGGCGATAGAAATGCCCGACCTGACCGCTATGAAAGCCGAGATCGGGATCGGGACCAGGATCGGGATCGGGGCCAGGATCGAGACCGAAACCGCGAGGGCTATCGGGATAGAAATGACCGGCAAGATCGCTATCAAAGCCGAGACCGCCAAGGCTACCGAGACAGAAATGACAGAAATGATCGCAACGAACGCTCTGACAGAAATGACCGAGGTGATTCGCGATCTGGAGGCCGAGGGCCTCGACGAGATGGCAGGCGCTATGAGGCTCGAGAAGGCCGTTCGTCGCGCCAAAGACCCCGTTATGGCAATCGAAACAATCGGCGCCGAGGATTCAGTCGTCGTCGACGTGGCACTGCCAATATTCAGGACTTACTCAAAGAAGGTCAGGAAATATTAGTTCAAGTGGCTAAAGCGCCCATTGGAACTAAAGGCGCTCGTCTCACGACTCATATTTCTTTGCCGGGCCGAAACCTCGTGTTGATGCCCACTGTAAAACACTTAGGGATTTCTCGTCGTATTGAAAGCGACCGAGAACGCCGCCGGCTACGTGATATTTTCACCAAACGTCTCCAAGTCAAAGGCGTTGGCTTTATTATTCGCACAGTCGCCGAAGGTAAAAGCTTCCGAGAACTTAAAGCCGATGCAGATTACTTAGTAAAAACTTGGCAGCACATTAAGAAAGATTCTTCTCAGAAACGTGCTCCCGCACTCATTCACGAAGACTTATCTCTTACTTATAGAACCGTAAGAGATTACTTCACAGAAGATGTAGATTCACTCGTGATTGATAACGGGTTTGATCACGATGGTGTGCAGGATTTCATTGGGCAATTCATGCCTCAACTGAAAAGCCGCGTGAAACTCTTCAAAGGGCCTTCACAGCTCTTTGAACATTACGGTATTGAAGCTGAAATTTCTCGAGCACTCAGCAAGAAAGTATGGTTGAAATCGGGCGGGTACTTGCTCATCGATCAATCTGAAGCGCTGACTGCTATCGACGTCAACACTGGCCGATACGTGGGTTCCAAAAGTTTGGAAGAGACCATTCTGCGAACGAACTTAGAAGCAGTCCGAGAAATTGCATATCAGCTCCGCGTGCGCAATGTGGGAGGGATTATCATCATCGACTTGATCGATATGGAATCTGCTCAGAACCGAGAAAAAGTTTTCAACGCGCTTCAAGACGCGCTTTCGGGGGATAAATCTAAGACCAACATTCTGAAAATTTCGGAATTGGGTCTTGTAGAAATGACCCGCAAGAGAACCCATGAGGACTTGATCCGTTACTTAACGGAAGCATGTCCGCATTGCGATGGCCGTGGATACACCAAAAGCCGAAGGACTGTGGCGTTTGAAATTTTCCGAGAAATTGAGAAAGAAGCTGTTTCTCAAACGCAAAACATCGTGGTGTTTGCTGCTCCTGGAGTGGTCAGTTTGCTCTCAAAAGAAGAAGCGAGACACGTGGGTCTCTTGGAAAAACGGTTTGGAAAAACTATTTTGATCAAGCCCGATCCCGCGTTCCACACCGAGCAATTTGAGGTTTTTGGAAAACACTAACCGCTCAATTGTGAAGATTTCTTCACAATCAACACGCCCACGTCCAAACGTGTCATAATCTACGTATAAAGGTTGGACGTTTTTTTATGCTTGGGCGGCAGTGTATTTATAAGTTAATTTTGGGGGGACT
>RFNT01000194.1 GCA_009927045.1 bacterium
AAAACTACCAAAAGTAAGGCCGTACCTTTTGGGGTTACCGGGGATGGCGGATGAGCCAGCGGAAAAAAAGAATTCCAATTACCGTCCAGAGAATCCAGCATACAAACTGGGAGTAGGGAACAACACCTTGGCTAAAAGTGTTTTTCAGACTGAAGATCAGCTCTCCCAACGGCGGCATCCAGCGATAGACTTGGTACGCTTTGTGATCCAACCCTAACCGAAAAAGAGCTCCCGCCACTTGCAGGGCAATGAAGCTTCCTGCTGCCAAGAACAGAGTGGTCATGTGACCGAGCAATAGAGAAAAAGCAGAGAAGAAATAGAGCAGAAAATGGATGACTAGAAATACTAAACATAGGCAAGCTGTTACAGCCCCCCAGGAAAATCGTGGCTGCAACAAGGCTGACTTACCAAAAACCCAAGCAAAGGTTCCAAATAAGATGAAGTACTCCAAGAGAATGAGCAGCAGAAAACTCAATGAGTAGACCAGCGGGTACCACCACTTAGAAACAGGCAGTACAAATGTCATCAAGCTTCTCTCCCCTTGATGAAAATAGGGGACCATCCATACTCCATAAATGGCCGCCAAAAAAACTCCCATAAAAAGAGTTAAGTAGATAGAAACAAACATGCCTTCCCGAGGCCCCATTACAGAGATGATTCCATTGCTATACCAATTAGATTCTTTGAAAGCAGAAACACCGACATAGTGAAGAAAGAACGAAAACACCAACAACAAGAGAGGTAAACGCGATCTAAAAATATAGCGAAGGCTTTCTTTCCAAAGGATCCAAAAAGTCATGCAGTGCCTACACTTCTGGAAAAGGCATTCTCCACACTGCCAAACTCCTGAATCAGTTTCTGTAGACTTTGGTCTAGAACAATTCTGCCGTCTTTCATGATGATCACTCGATTACAACACTTCTCCACTTCAGAAAGAATATGAGATGAATAAAGAAGAGCCGCTCCCTGTTGAGTTGTTTGATTCAAACGTTCTCTCAATTTGATGATCATCAGCGGGTCCAGCCCATTCAAGGGCTCATCCAGGATCACCAATTCCGGACGGGCCATCAGCGCTTGAGCCAAAATCAAACGACGACGCATTCCTTTTGAGTAATCCCGCACTGATTTTTTCGGATCCAATTCAAAGTAATTTAAAAGCTCTGATACTTCTGGAGTCCCAGTATGCGATCGAAACTTCAAAGAAGCCACGAACTGGAGGTACTCTTGGCCCGTTAAATAGTCTGGTGGGCAGCCTTCTTCAGGGGCAAATCCTATTTTTTTGAGCGCAGCAACTGAACCTGGCCCGTGCCCAAAAACGGTCACAGAACCTTTGGAGACTGGATAAAGCCCAAGGAGTGCCTTCAATGTACTCGTCTTTCCAGCGCCATTGGGTCCCAAAAGTCCCACACTTTCACCTGGCCCAATAGAAAAAGATGTCCCCTGGACAGCTCGTGTGAGCCCATAGCGCATTTCCAATTGATTGACTTCTATCAAGGAACTCAAGGTTCCCACCTTTCCTCTTTTTAGAAAGCAGAGTATACCAACGTTCGTATGGGAACCAAACAGACGATCACTTTGGGACTGGATATTGGAGGCACAAAGCTCAAAGCCATTGCTCTTCAAGGCAATACGGAAATCCTCAAGGAGATTTCAATCCCATCCCTAGCCGATCAAGGCCCAGAAAGTGTTCGGAAGGCAGTCAGAGAGGCAGTTGAAAGCTTCAAGTCCGCCCAGATCCCTTTTCAGGCGGTCGGCATCGGCTGTGCGGGTTCTGTGGATTCTGCTCGGGGTATCGTCCGCAACTCCCCTAACTTTGCCCATTGGTCTCAAATCAATATCCGCGAATGGATTGAAGCTGATTTTCAACTCCCTGCTTGTGTAGAGAATGATGCTAAATGTGCTGTTTTTGCGGAATGGAAAGCAGGGGCCGGGCGAGGCTACGAAAATTTGGTGCTCCTCACTTTGGGCACTGGGATTGGTGGAGGTCTCATTTTGGGAGGTAACCTCTATCGCGGGTCTACGGGTACGGCTGGGGAGTTGGGTCATCTCACTATCCATGCAGATGGACTTCCATGTCCCTGTGGAAACCAGGGGTGTTTTGAACGTTATTGCTCGGCAACTGCAGTGAAACTTCAAGCGCGGGGTATTTCACCGAAAGAGGTATTTTCCAAAGCAGCGATCATTCCTGAGTATCAACGCATTATCGATACATTTATTAAAAACTTCCAAGTGGGCTTAGTCGGTATTGCGAATGTGTTTGATCCGGAGTGTATTTTACTAGGTGGAGCTGTTACTGATGGGTTGGCTCTTTACTTAGACCAAATCACGGCATGGGTGAAAGCCCATGCATTTCCGGCGGTGGCTGCAAACCTCAGCATCAAAACTACACAATTTAAAAACTTGAGCGGTTCATTAGGAGCAGCATTACTGGCTCAAGAACTCTGACTGAATTTATCGGATTATTTTTCCTGCTCGTGAACCATTAAAGCGCCGGGGTGATACCCAATCCGTACTGTTTTTCATGGAGAGCCAAATAATTCGTGCTTTTCCTTTGATGTTTTGACGATCGACAAAACCCCAGGAACGGCTGTCGTAAGATTGATCTCGATTGTCTCCCACGACAAAGAACCGATCCGGTGGAATCACTTCGGTCTGCTTCATTCCCACAAACCCCGCTTCTTTAGGCGGCAAAAACCTCACCCAGTGTTTTTTTTGATCTATTTCTTCCTGAAATATTTCGCCACTGGGAGGTTCTCCACTGAAAACGGTATCTAATACGGCGGGATCGGTGACTCGCTCTAGAGGTACTTTGACTTGATTAATAAAAAGCTCCCGTCCTTTGAATTCAATTTTGTCCCCCGGCACGCCAATTACGCGTTTCACATAATGAAGGGATTCATCTTTAGGATAGAGAAAAACTATCACGTCACCTCGCTGAGGTTGCCCCCAACGAATCAACTCCAACTTGGTGAATGGAAAGCTCAAACCATAATCAAACTTGGATACAAAGATATGGTCCCCAATTTGGAGCGTGGGCACCATGCTACTGGAGGGGATTTTAAAAGATTCAAAAATGAAGGATCGTATGATCACTAAAGCCAAAACGCTCCAGGTTAAGGTCTTAAATAGATCTTGGGTGCCAGAAGCTTCTTGGTTTGTTTTTTTATTTTTTGTTGTTTCAGTCATTGAAAATAAAAACCCGGTTACGATTAGTGTAACCTAATTCGTAACCGGGCAAAATATAATGGGGCATCGTGCTACTTTCCCACGAAGCGACCCT
>RFNT01000134.1 GCA_009927045.1 bacterium
CAATCTACATTAACGCCAATAGCTTCTAATTCCACACCGATAGCCTGACCGAGGTGAAAAGCTAACTTGGGCGAGCCTATTTCTCCGATTAAATCCATCCCAGGAAATTGAGTGAACGGAGGAGAAAGTCGATTCACTTTACCCCCCTCGTGATCAATCGAAATCAAAAGTGGGGGAGAATTCTTAGTGCGACATTCCGTTTGAAGGTGGTGAGACAGCAATGCGAGTTGCATTGGGGATTCGGCGTTCCTTCTAAAATAAATGGTTCCACCGATATTAAATTTTTGGATCGCATCCCGAAACTCTTGGGGCACCGTAAAGCCATCAAAGCCCACCAAGAATAATTGACCAATTTGATTTCGAATGTCGCCTGGAATCGCCATAAAACTTGATAAAGTATAGAATTTCCAGAAACTTAAGGCAAGAGACGTGGTGGATTAAGTTTTATCTTCTTTGGGAGTTCTGATAATCGACCGTTTATTAGCGGCAAGAACTCTTTTTCGGAGTCGCAGGAACTGAGGGGTCACTTCAACAACTTCATCATCTGCGAGCCAAGCAATGCACCATTCCAAGGTGAGCGGTGGGACAGGGGTCAAAATAATATTTTCATCGCTTCCAGCAGCTCGAATATTGGTCAGTTTTTTCTCGCGGGTGATGTCCACATTAATATCGTTAGGACGATTGTTCTCTCCAATGATCATCCCTTCATAGACCTCAGTGCCCTCTTTGATAATCATTTTTCCGCGGGCTTCTAGGTTGAAAATGGCATACGGCGTAGCTTTTCCGGGTCTGTCGGCCACCAGAGCTCCATTGACACGGTCCACGATGTGCCCTTTGTTCGGAATGTATCCGTTAAAGTAGGAACTCATGAGACCCAGGCCTCGAGTATCGTTTAAAAATTGAGAACGGAATCCAATGAGACCACGGGAAGGAATATCAAATTCCAATCTCACGCGATCAGCCCCCATTTTTTGGAGATTGGTCATTTCGCCTTTTCTAATCCCCAGTTTTTCAGTGACCGATCCTACGCAAGTTTCTGGGATGTCCATGACCACATGCTCTAAAGGTTCCTCGGAAACACCATTAGTCTCTCTCATGATGACTTTTGGTCGGCCCAACATGAATTCATAACCTTCTCGCCGCATTTGTTCGGCTAAAACAGCAAACTGAAGCTCGCCGCGGCCCCGTAGGACCACCACATCACTGGTTTGGCCCTTTTCCGCATAGAGGGAAACATTCGTTCGAAGTTCTTTTTCAATGCGATCCCAAAGCACCCGAGAAGTCAGTCGATTGCCATCGCGTCCGGCGGTTGGAGAGCTATTGACCAGCATTTCAATTGAAATGGTGGGTTGTTCCACATGGATTCGTTTTAAAGGTACCGGTTTACTCGCTTCGCAAACGGTATCTCCAATTTTCAGCTCCTCGATCCCAGCGACAATGGCGATATCTCCAGCGGAGGCGACTTCGACTGGAACAGTTTTCAACCCTTCGTAAGCAAAGAGAGCCGTAATCTTAGTTTCTGGAGAAATTCCGTTCTCCTGACACAAAACCACTCGATCGCCAATTTTCACACTGCCGCCAAAGATTTTTCCAATGGCTAAGCGACCCAAATAATCACTGTAACTCGTATTGGTGATTAATAATTGGAGAGGACCCTCTTCTACTTTAGGCCCTGGAATGCATTCTAAGATGGTATCGAACAGTAAGTTCAAATCCTTACCGGATTCCCGCTCTTCTGGAGACTTCACCGCGATTCGCTTTTTCGCGTTAGTGTAAACAATCGGAAATTCAATTTGATGATCTTTGGCATCTAAATCCAAAAACAAGCCATAAATTTCATCGACAACTTCTTTTGGGCGAGCATCTGGTCGATCGATTTTGTTCAAAACCACGATGATTTTGATGTCTCTCTCGAGTGCATGCTTGAGAACAAAACGTGTTTGCGGCAGTGGACCTTCAGCAGCATCCACGAGCAGGAGAGCGCCATCCACCATTTCTAAGCCTCGCTCTACTTCACCCCCAAAATCAGCGTGGCCGGGAGTATCTACTAAATTGATGCGTACGCCTTTATAAGTAATGGCCCCATTCTTCGCTACCAGTGTAATCCCTCGCTCCTTTTCCAAATCAAGGCTATCCATGGCACGTTCGGCGACTTGTTGATTCTGACGAAAGGCACCTGCTTGCCACAGGAGACCATCCACTAAAGTGGTCTTTCCGTGATCGACGTGGGCAATGATGGCGATATTTCTAATTTTTTCGTTAATTTTTTGCACAGTTCATTTCTTTAAAAGAGGGAGGTCTTATATCAAAATTCCCCAATTTACGTTAGCGAAAAGTCGTAGGCTTTGATACAAGTGCAGCCCCATGACGGAAGCGGTACAAACATGTCCCAACTGTTGGAAAGCCCTCAACTATTGCATTTGTGGGCTGATCACACCCTTTCCCAATAAAGTGGAAGTACTGATTTTGCAGCACCCCCAAGAGTCCCGTAATCCTCTGACAACAAGCCCCTTGATTGCTTTAGCCCTTAGAAAATTGTGTCTACCGCGTGGGTTTTTCCTGGAGATCTTTAAAAGCCGCTTTGAAAAAAGAGGCTTCTCCTGACCGGTGGGCGGTTCTCTTTGTGGGAACTCAGAAGAGCTCCCAGAAAATCAGTGGCGGTAAAGATTTTAGTTTGGTCGACAAAAAAGGAGTCGCCCGGACTGATAAAAATCTCGAGGGGATCGTGGTTTTGGATGGGAATTGGAAGCAAGCCAAAACTCTTTGGTGGCGTAATCCGTGGCTGTTGAAACTCAATAGAATTGTTCTCAATCCGCAACTCAAATCTCTGTATGGAGAACTTCGCAAAGAACCAAGAGCGGGTTTACTGTCCACACTCGAAGCGACAGCGGTATCTTTAGAAGGTTTAGGAGATAATCCAAATGTTAAGGGGCATTTGTTGGATATTTTTCAGAAGCAAGTCACAGCTTGGAAGCAGCCTCTTTCAAAACCAAAGAAATAGTTTCCACCAGGGGTTTTTGAATTTTTGCGCCGGCTGCAAAACGATGACCACCCCCTCCAAACTTTTTAGCAATTTCAATCACGGGTTGATTGTTCATTCCTCGCAGGCTCAGTTTGGTGCTTCCATTATCCTCTTCTCTAAAAAGAGCTACGATACGAACGCCTCGCAATAAAGTGAGATGTCCAATGAAGCTTTCCGTATCCTCAAGGGTGGCTTGGCTTTCTTGCCGCGCTTTTTTAGAAATAGAAACCCATACCAGCTTCCCTTCGCAATCTGTTTGAAGACCCTTCAGAACTTCACCCAGTAATTTCAATTTTGAAATACTGTCTTTTCCAAAAACACTTTGGAAGATCGATTCAGGTTTGACTCCCTTTCGTATGAGTTCTGCAACCGTTTCGTGGGTAGATGGACTCGTGCGATGATATCTAAAATTCCCCGTGTCCGTTAAGATGGCAACGTAGAGTGCGTTTGCCATATCTAAATTGATCTCTCCGTTGACCGATTTGATGAGTCGATAAATCAATTCACCCGAGGAACCGGCGAACTCATCAATCAAGTGATCCTGAGTGTTTTGAAGTTCTTTGACATGATGATCTACAAAAAGAATGGGAACTTTGAGACTTTCAACGGCCGGTGTCATCGGGCCAAGCATTTTCACTTCATTCGTATCGACGATGATGACCGCATCTACATTCGGTAGTTGAAAACCCGGCTGATAAACTTGAATCACCTTACCGGGATCGACCACTTCAAACTTTTCAGGTGTGGGGGAGGGGCTGACAACCCAGGCCTGTTTTCCTGCGAGCGTTAAATGATGATACAAAGCAATAGCAGACCCAATTCCGTCTCCATCGGGTTGAATATGAGTCGTGATGAGAAAGCGGGAGAGGTCTTGTAGCGATTGAGCAAATTGTTTCAAAGGAACCCCATTATAGGACAATGGGTTTTGCTTTTAAAGTGGAACTAGACTCGTTACTCTTTAAATATGGAAAAACTCATCATCACTGCGGCTATCACTGGCGCTGAACTCAACAAAGAACAATGTGCGGTTCTTCCGCTAACGCCCGAGGAGCAAGGCCGAGCAGCTCAGGACGCTGTGGCTGCGGGGGCCTCAGTCATTCATTTGCACGTGCGGGATTCCCAAGGGAGGCCTTCACAACAAGTGGACCATTTCAAAGCCGCTGTGGAAGCAATCCGTCATGCCTGTCGGGGTAATGAACCGATCATTCAGTTTTCCACTGGGGGTGCAGTTGGAGAAAGTTTGAGTAATCGGTTAGCTCCCCTAGCACTCAAACCCGAAATGGCTTCATTCAACTTAGGAACTATCAACTTTGGAGAGGAGCTTTTTGTTAATTCCTTTTCCGATATGCGGGCTTTCTCAAAAGAGTTTCAGCGCTTAGGAATCGTACCGGAATACGAGATTTATGATGCGGGTCACGTAGATAATTTGAAGAAATTGATTCGAGAGGGGGTACTTAAGGCCCCCTTTCATTGCCAATTCGTTTTGGGTGTTCCTGGTGCTCTCTCAGGAGATTTATCCAATTTGAATTTTTTGGTTCAAAGTCTTCCAGCTCAATCTACTTGGGCAGTTGCTGGGATTGGTAAATATGAGCTTCCGTTAGCGATCCATTCCATGCTGATGGGAGGCCATGTTCGTGTTGGATTAGAGGATAATATTTATTATTCAAAAGGCGTTCTCGCCAAAAGCAATGCTCAGTTGGTTGAGAGAATTGTACGTATAGCAAAAGAAATTGGGCGACCTGTTGCTTCTGTTCAGGAAGCTAAACAAATGATTTTATCGTAGAGATTGGCCTCTGGCCTCGCTCAGTAACAATTCACAAGCGGGTTCGATCTCTGAGGATAAGGAAAAAGTTTTAATTGTGTATTTTGTTTGAGAATCTAAAGAAGTGAAAGAGAATGGGTTTTCTTGGATTCGAATGAGTTGGCGTAAGGGTTCTTTCTCTGAATAAGCTAAAGGTAAATAGTGTCCAATTAAATTCTCAAGTCCACTGACACCGTCATTAAAATCAAGAGATGTTTTTGAGATACTCAAAGGCCAGCGATCAAAATCAATTTTCGAGTTTCTCTGAGTCAGTAAAAAACGTAACTTTGCAACTCGTTCTTGTTCCTCCGGCCTCATGCCAAAAGGGTCTGCTTGTTGAGCGATTTTTGACTGTGGAATTCCCAAATGTCGAACGAGCACTTTCAGTTTTCGATTGAAATCCTTGATCATGAGATCACGAGTTTCGGTAAGAGTTTGTGAATAGTCGATGGGATGTTGATCTTTTAGGTCCCTGGAAAGAAACTCAGTGATGGGTTGAGGACAGCCTATCAAAGCTGCCACAAAAGCGGGACGATATTTTAAGTGTTTTGGACTGGAGAGGAGCCTCTTGGCCATCCGGTCCCGGTTTAGAAAGTTCAGCAGAATGGAGAGCGAAGAGCCCGGACCCACTCCTTGATGGGACAAATAAAAGTGGCGACTCCCAAAGCTGTCTTGAGCTTCAACAAAAAAGGGACTTGGTAAAAAACGATAGCGTGAGGAAGATGGATAGGTTGCTACAAACTTTTGAAACCACTGATGCTCTTCTGTTCCTGCCAGGATCTGGTCATGCACACTTCCATAGGCCCCGGGCCATAGATTATAGGATTCCCAGTTAGGCTTGGGGTCGGGACCATGACATCTCTGACAATCTTTGGGATTTCTTTCTACTTGAGGCTTCTGTCCCTGAGAATCAAAATGAATGCTATAGAAAGAAAATGAGGCCGATTGAGGTTCGTATTCAATCATTTCAATCGTATTGTAAAAAGGGTCACTCACTAACCCAGAGACGCCGACTAACAACTTTGCATCGGGTCCAAAGAAAATGATCCGAGGATGTAAAGGATCTGCTTGATGATTGCTGTGACTTTCGTACTGTAAAACAAAGTAAGAGCGATAAGCCCGAGGAAGCTTTTCTATCAGCGCCTCTACAGAACGAACGGGCGGGCTGCTCTGGGTTTCAACCCAATCTAAAATATCCGAGGCTCGAACAAGAGGAGCTTGTTCGATGGCTTCCGGTCGAGGAGATGCGAAGACTAGGGCGCTTGCGAGAAACAGCCATCCAAACCCCATGATCAGGAGCCCTTACTGGCTTCTACAAAGCGGAGGCGGACCTCAGCAAGAACATTCTTCAACAGCTCTGCTTCTTGTGGGGCTAAGTTTCCTTTTGTTTTTGTTTCGAAAATAGCCAAAATCTCAATATTCTGTCGGGCTAACTCCAGATTCTTTGATTTTTTTCCGGTTTGTGGATCCGGGGCAACACCCAAATTCATGAGTGCACTTGTCGCAAATGAAAGCACCAGTGTTGAAAAATCAATGGGATGTTCCGGAGTTTTTGGGTTTTGTTCCTTAACCATAACATTCCACCCTTAGGGTTTTTCAACGGGGGCTTTGGCAGCATTCGTGGCAGCCACTAAATCCCGTACAGATTTCACTGCTGTTTCAACGGCGCTAGCAGGGGCGCTCGTAGCCGCTGCTGCAGGAGCAGGGCTAGTCGCGGCAGGTTGTGGCTTAGGTGCCGCTGCCGGTGTTGCGGTTTTAGCTTTGGCTTTGGCTTGTGCCTGAGATTCCAAGTCCTTGAGTTTTTTTCTTCTGACTTGAAGTTCTGAATAGTCGAGTGAAAGCACTGAGGGTTTATCCTCTTCCTTCAAGGCCAGCTTATTATCAATGTCAGGAACGGTCCCTTTGCCGCTATAAATACTCTTCAACTGATGGGAGGTGAGGGTCTTTGCCATCGTGAGTTCTTCTATGGACTTAAATTCCACCGTCAGAAGAAACTTTTCTTTTGCATTCTGGATCAGCTCCACAAATCTCTCCGGTATTTTTACTACTTGAATGAAGGGCGCTGTTTGTGGCTGATCATAGGTGAGCGTGAAAACACCTTCTTTCATGGAGCTATAGGGACTCGCGAATTTAAACAACAGTCGATAGACCTGAACATTAAACTGGCCGGGGTCCCAGGTGATCCATACGTTGAGCGAACCCCGAACATCTCCAGGACTGATCCCCATCTTAGGACTCGCTTGAGCTCTTTTCCCGCCGACTAGAGCAGTGATGACTGCATAAACAGAGAAAAAAAGCCCCCCTGCCGCAAGCAAGGAAATCAATAAGCTTAATGAAACTGGCATTTTATACCTCGCACCTTCTTCGAAAAAAGATGTACCATTTTAACGGCTCATTTGTCGAGAGTTAGCCCTCAATGCAGGGGATTTCCCCGGAGGTTATTCCAAACAAATAACAGACCTGCCACAAAGAATAGAACCCCGATCAGGATATTGAACCCATTATTGAAGGGTTGAACACTGGCTTGGGGGTTTTCCCGGCGGCTTTTTACAACCCCCGTAATGGTTCTATAAATAACGGTAGGTCCCCCAAAAATCAAAAGAACCCCCACGCCAATCAACGCCCAGTTGCCCCATTCCATTGGTCCCTTCATAGAGTCGGTTCCTTCCATGCTAAAAAATGTTTTGCTCTGCGGTATTATGCTCCTACCGATTGCGGGCACGCAAGCCTTTAGCCATGATAGAATGTGAAAACTCAGGGAAAAACTCCATATGTCAGGTTCATTGATTATTTTTGACACACACCCTATCCAGTATCGAGCACCTGTATTCAGGGTGCTTGCTCAAAAGTTGCCTGGTTTCAAAGTTTGTTTTTTTAATTCCCGGTTTAATGGGAAAAAATGGTGGTTCCAGGAGTGGAATAAAATTCCTAAACAGGAATTTGGTCTTTCTTTAGAACATGGCTATGAGCATGTGACTCTGAAGACGGAAGGACAAAGTCTTTTAAAAAAGCTGCAAGAGATTCGAAAAGTTATTAAAACAGAACAGCCGCAAGCCATTTTGGTTTTTGGTTATTATCAAGTTGAACATTGGATTTTACGGTATTTTTCTAGTCGTTATGGAATCCCTCTTTTGTTTGTTGGGGAGACGTTTGATTGGCGCGGGCATTTGGTGCGAAAAAAGCTGAAGCGACACTTAGTGCAATGGTTCTTTAAGAGAGTTTCTGGCTTTATTTCCATTGGTAAGAAAAACGAGACTTATTACTCAAAATGGGGAATTCCGAAAACGAAAATCACCACTGGACATTATTGTACGGACCCCACTCCTTTTATTTTGTCCGCTGAGAAAGCTCAGAGCATTCGAACAAAAACTCGAGAGGGTCTAGGCATTCCAGAAAACGGTTTTGTTCTTTTGTTTGTTGGCAGGCTTTTTCAGAGAAAGCGTCCCCAGGATCTTTTAGAAATGCACCGAGCCCTTCAGAACAAAGGAAAGGTCTACACCATTTTTGTTGGCAACGGAGAGATGCAGGATTGGCTTCAAGAGCAAACCCAAGCTGTGCCAAATGCGATTTGGGTGGGATTTAAAAACCAGAAAGAATTGATTGATTATTATTATGCAGCTGATTTGCTGGTGGTTCCCTCTGAGTTTGAGACCTGGGGACTCGTTGTGAACGAAGCTTTCAGTTGCGAGTTGCCCGCTTTAGTGACGAATGCGTGTGGAGTCGCTGAGGACTTAGTCATTTCAAAACAGACGGGTGAGATCTATACGGTTGGTCGAGTGGAAGAGGCAGTTGCGAAACTGGAGCCCCTGCTTGAGAACCCGAGTCTAGTAAAAGAGTGGGGGAAAACTGCCGGAAAAAAGATTTTGGAGAGTTTTAATCCAGAACAGTTTGCTTCGAGTATCTTACAAGCATTCCAAAAGGCTATTTAAAACGCACTCTGAGATGGGGTTCCGAGCGAAGCGGATCTGTCGGCGAAATCGAGCCCCCATGGCCTTCAATGATGAGCTTGGCCAAGGCCAGTGATAGTCCCAGGTTTTTATGGTGGTGCATTTCCGAGGAACCTGTTTCAAAAGGTTTGAAGGCATCCTGAGGAAGCATCTCCCCTTGCCAACGGATATCCAATAAGACTTGTCCATTTTCATTCAAGGAACCCAGTTGTATTTCGGAATCAGGTAGAGCCCTTTGAATAACAGCCATCATAATTCGGCTCAGAGCCAACTCCATTTTTTCCCAGTCCAGATGGGCGGTTCCCACCCGACCCTGTTGATACTGAATGCGAACTTTCTTTTTCTCAGCAGCCGATCTCATTTTTGATACCAATTGTTCATGAGCGGTATCAATATCAATATTCTTGAATTTGAGTTGGTCTGTAGCCTCAAGTCGAGTGTATGTGAGAACCTCATTCACAATTTCTGAAAAGCGATGGACAGCTTGAGAAAGAGCGGAAACTGACTTTTGCAAATCTTTACTCAGTTCAGCTTGCGACTGAGAAAGTAAGGACATGAAAGACTGGAGGACTGTGAGTGGAGTGTTGAGCTCATGAGAAATTAAAGAAAGAAAACGAGCCTTGGCTTTATCGAGCAGCGAAAGTTCGGCTAAGCTTTTTTCCAAAGCCTTATTTTTCTCCTCAACCTCTGATCGGAGCCGATAAGCTTCGTTGGCCTGTTTGAGGGTGAGCTTTAAGTCCTCCGGATCCCAGGGTTTAGCAATGTAACGATAAATATGTCCTCGATTGATGGCATCGATGACGGATTCAATATCGGTGTATCCGGTCAATAACACTCGTGTCGCTTGGGGACACAGTTTTTTGGCCTTTTCAAGTAATTCCACGCCAGTCATGTCGGGCATTCTTTGGTCCGAAACGATGACGTGAAACTTTTGAGTACTGATAAGTTTCAAAGCTTCAAGGGGTGAAGTGGTCGAGGTTACCTGAAAAAGTCCGCGGAGCAGTCGTTGTAATGCCTGCAAATTATCTTTTTCATCGTCGACTAAGAGAATAGGATCAAGTATTTGTTCCAATGGGGTCACTCCCTGTTGTATTAAGAATCATAGGTAATAGTTGGAAGCCTTTCAAGGAGACGTATGTCTGCAATAGATACGGTGCTTTACGAAACCCGGCTTTTGAGCCTAGTCGTGCATTTGCTGCGGAGGCCCATATCGGAAATAAGTTGGAATATGATCTGCTCTGGAAACAGGCGCAACAAGATCCAATAGCTTTTTGGGAAGATGCTGCTCGTAATATCACTTGGTTTTCAAAGTGGAAAAAAACTTTGGTTTGGAAAGAGCCCTATGCTCAGTGGTTTGTTGGAGCAACGACGAATGCTGCCTACAATTGTCTCGATCGGCATTTAAAACAGGGCCTAGGCAAAAAGACAGCGATTTTATGGGAAGGAGAAGATGGTTCTTCAACTGAAACATCCTATGAATCCCTTTTTGAGCAGGTCTGCCAATTAGCTAATGCTCTGGAGCACAAGATGGGATTAAAAGCCGGGGACACGGCCGCAATTTACATGCCCTTGATTCCTGAAGCGATTGTGGCGATGTTAGCCTGTGCTCGAATTGGCGTCACCCACAGTGTGATTTTTGCTGGATTTAGTGGAAATGCAATTAAGGACCGAGTCAACGATGCCGAATCAAAAGTCATTCTGACTGCGGACGTTGGGTATCGAAGAGGACAAGAAGTTGAGCTTCTAAAAACGGTTGATTCGGTAATCGATCAAATGCCCTCTGTCAGCCATGTGGTCGTTTTGAGACGCAAGGGAACTACTCTTTTGGGACCCAAACACCTCGATTGGAAAGACCTGCTTAAAGATCAAAGTAAAAATCACTTTGCCCAACCTTTCGATGCTGAACACCCGTTGTTTCTTCTCTACACCAGTGGAACTACTGGAAAGCCAAAAGGGATCGTGCATTCGACGGGCGGTTACTTAGTGGGCGTGAGCGCCACTGCAAAATGGATTTTTGATTTGAAGCCCAATGATCGGTTTTGGTGTACTGCAGATATCGGGTGGATTACTGGGCATAGCTATGTCGTTTATGGATTGCTGGCTCACGCTACAACGATCGTTTTATACGAAGGCGCTCCAATGCATCCTCATCCGGGTAGATTTTGGGAGATCATAGATAAACATCGAGTGAGCATATTATATACAGCTCCGACAGCTATTCGGGCATTCATGCGAGCTGGCAATGAACATCTTCAAAAGTATCAATTGAGCTCCCTCCGATTATTGGGGAGTGTTGGAGAACCGATCAATCCGGAAGCCTGGATGTGGTATCACCAAGAGGTTGGAAAAAGTCGTTGTCCTATCGTGGACACTTGGTGGCAAACTGAAACCGGTTGCATTCTTATTTCGCCACTTCCAGGTGTCATTGCCACAAAACCTGGGTCTGCGACCAAGCCTTTTTTGGGAATTGTGGCAGATATCGTGAATGAGCAAGGAGAAAGCTGTGCTTCCAATGAAGGCGGCTATTTGGTGATCAAACATCCCTGGCCCTCCATGTTGAGAGGCATCTTCAAGAATCCGGAACGTTACCAGGAAAGTTATTGGTCCCGATTTCCTGGGATGTACTTTACGGGTGACGGCGCCCACCGAGATGACAAAGGTTATTTCTGGATTAAGGGAAGGGTGGACGATGTGATCAATGTTTCGGGACACCGGTTAGGAACAATGGAAGTTGAAAGTGCTTTAGTGAGCCATCCAGCGGTTGCCGAAGCTGCCGTGGTCGGAAAGCAGGATCCTGTGAAGGGGCAGGCATTGGTGGCGTTTGTGACACCTAAACTAGAACAAAAAATAGCTGTCAAAGCTTTGATACAAGAACTCAAGGACCATGTGGTGAGAGAAATAGGGCGATTGCCCGGCCCGATGAGATCAAGCTAACTCGAACGTTACCAAAAACCCGCAGTGGTAAAATCATGAGAAGACTCCTCAAGGATTTAGCTGAGGGTAAAGATCCCAGTGGCGATACCACGACTCTAGAAAACCCTAATCTAGTGGAGTGGATTGAAGACTGATCAATGGGTTTTGAGCGCTTTTTCTAACCGGAGCATAGCATCCTGGATAGCCGAATTCGGAACTGTGAGTGCCAAGCGAAAAAAACCTTCCCCATGCTCTCCAAACCCGATGCCTGGCGTGACTACCAGACCATGATTCGAAATTAAACGTTTGGTGAAATCCATAGAGCTTTCGTGTCCGGGAACTTTTGCCCAAACAAAAAAAGTGGCTCTCGGGTGAAAATATTCAATCCCCATCCGTTGAAATTCCTTCAAGACGAGTTCCCGTCTCTGAAGATAGAGATCACGAATTGGCTGACATAATTCATCGGCGTGGGCCAAAGCGAATTCCGCTGCTTTTTGAACTGCGAGGAGAGGGCCTGAATCAATATTCGTCTTAACTCGCAGTAAGCCTGCTATGAGCGAGGGATTTCCAACAGCAAAAGCAATTCTCCAGCCAGTCATGTTGAACGTTTTAGAGAAGGAGTGAAACTCAATGGCGACATCTTTTGCCCCTGGAATCTCAAGCAAACTGATGGGTTTGTCCTTGTCCTCAAAATACATCTCACTATAAGCATTATCAGAACCAAAATGGTCTTATGTTTAATAGCTAACTGAACGATTTCAGTCATGACTTCTCGAGAGCACACTGCTGAAGTGGGATTACATGGAAAATTGAGAAGTACGTATTTCGGTTGATGCACCAAAAGGAGTGTCTCTAACTCTTCAAGATCAGGTTGGAATTGATTTTCCCAACGATGAGGAAGAGGGATAGGAATTCCGCCCGCAAGTTGGATAGCAGTAGAAAAAATAGGATATCCAGGTGAGGGGTATAGGCACTTGTCTCCAGGGTTCACGAATGCCATTGGAAAATGAGCGATTCCTTCCTTGGAACCGATGAGGGCCAAAACTTCGGTTGCGGGATTGACTTGAATACCAAAACGCTTTTGAAACCAAAGTGCTACTTGTGACTTGAAAGATTCAGTGCCTTCATAGGGGGAATAGGCATGGTTGGCAGGATCTTGTGAGGCTTTTTGTAATTCTCTGATGATGGACTCAGGCGTGGGTTGATCAGGATCACCAATCGCCATGCTGAGAAGTTGTACTCCACGCTTCTGAGCTTCAGCTTTGATGACGTTGATTTCACTAAAAATATAAGGAGGGAGCTCCTGTAGTCTTTTGGCTTGAGAAAATAGAACGCTCATAAATGCTCCACATCTTTGAAGTTATATAAACCCGGTTCTTTAACTTGTGCGATAAAATGAGCCGCTAATAGGGCACCTTTTGCAAAAACTCGCCGATGATTCACTCGATGGGTAATCGTGAGTTCTTCATCATCAGAGAAAAAAGAAATTGTGTGAGTCCCTTTTTCATCGGCTACTCGAGCACATTGCACTTGAATGTTTCGATGTCCTTGCTCAGTTAAAAGGCTCAATAGTGTCTTCATTGTTCCACTTGGAGAATCCTTTTTGCCACGATGATGGATTTCGTTAGCAAGCACCTCATAATTTAATCGAGCTGCTGGGGCTGCTTTTTCCAACATGAGCTGCATCAAATTCATACCCGGACTTGTATTCGACGCATAAAAAACCGGATGCTTTTTCGAAAACTGAAAAATTTTATCCATCTGAGAAGCTGTGAATCCAGTCGTTCCAATCACGATTGGCCCAGAGCTGTTTTCTAAAAATGAAAGAGTGGCCTCGGGACGGCTAAAATCAATCCAAACATGAACGGGCTCTCTGGGAGGTCCCTGTATCGAACGAACGGGAATTCCCTCAATGTGAGTGATCGAGTGTTCACTACTCGCAACTGCATCGCTGAGTTCCAGAAGGTCTTTGCCACACTCAAAACCTGGAGCTAATAAGTGGGTGAGCTCTTGCCCCATGCGTCCCGTCGCACCCAAAATTCCAACTTTGATGATCATGGGATGAGCTCCCATATTTTAAGTTGAGCTGCTATTTTGTGTTCTGTCTCTGGTGCAACCGATACCAAAGGAAGCCGTAAGCGGTTCTTGCCCTTTTTTAAGCGGGAAAGTGCATACTTAATGGGGCCAGGGTTGGTTTCAGAGAAAAAAGATTGGATCAGGCCCATCAGTTGTTTTTGCAGTTTAAAAGCTTCCGCCCAGTTTTCTTGGCTTAAATGTTGGTGCAAGCGAACAAAAAGTTCCGGGGCCACATTAGCCGAAGCTGAAATAATTCCAGAGGCTCCTAGAGCTGTCAGGGTCGCATAGGCATCATCATCTCCCGCCAACAAAAACTTGCCTGAGGGAATTGAGGGAGATGTCAGAGATAACCACTGAGAATGATTTCCAGTAGCTTCCTTAAGACCGATAATATTAGGATGCTGCCAAAGCGTATGAACCGTTTCGGGAGCTAAATTTACTCCTGTACGGGAGGGAACATTGTAAAGAACAATCGGTATTTTTGAGTGATCTGCCAACGTTCGGTAATGCGCTAAAAGTCCTGCTTGCGTTGGTTTATTGTAATAGGGAGTCACTACTAAACCTGCATGGGCTCCCATCTCAGCTGCTTGATTGAGTAAGATTTGCGTTGTTGCTGTGTTATTGCTGCCACAACCTACGATCACCTTTTTATTTGGGCGGTTGGAAGTAACAGAGAGAGCTGCTTCAATGAGCTGGGTTCTTTCGGAGGAGCTCAGCGTGGGACCTTCTCCGGTGGTTCCGCACGGGACTAATCCATCCACTCCAGAATCCATGAGCCACTGGCAGTGATTTTTAAAAGCCGGGAGATCTAAAGAAAAATCTTCATTAAAAAAAGAAACAACAGCAACCCACACACCTGAAAGGTTCATGGGTTTGAACCTCGGTCCTTACTGAATAAAACCCTTTTTTCAAAGTTGTTACTGATTTCGGGTAAATTGACGGAGTAGATATATTCAGCGGGGCCACGTAACAACAGCATTTTGGAGACGGGACTAATATCCACGTTCAATTCTCCCCCCGGGACAATCACTTCAATAGGTAATGGCTGTAAATAGGTTTCAGAATAAATAATGGCTGCAGCGGCAGCTCCAGTTCCACATGCCAGAGTTTCATTTTCCACTCCACGTTCAAAAGTCGTAGAGCGGATCCGAGGACCTACTAATCGCTGGAAAAAAGTAACATTGGCCCCCGCGGGCCCCATGGATGGATGGCTCCGTAAGTCTCTACCAATTTGTAAAATAGGGTATGAAGACAGGTCTTTGACCTCGACTACAGCGTGAGGAACTCCCGTGTTGATCAGATTGACCTCCAAGCTGTACTTGTCCGTTGCAATTACTTTGGGTTCATATTCAAATTTTTCATAGGCTTTGGCTGTTAAAGTTACTTCCACTAAGCCACGAGTATCCAAAACTTGTCCCTTGATAACTCCTGCTTTTGTCTCAATGCGGATTGGAATATCGTTGGGGAAGTATCTATCTGTTAGGTATCTCACTGCGCAACGAGCAGCATTCCCACACATTTCAGCTTCACTGCCATCGGAGTTATAAAAAATCCATTTGGCGTGATTCTCATCAGACCTGGTCAAGATCACCAAACCGTCCGCGCCCACACCAAAGTTTCTATCGCAGAGCCATTCAATTTCCCGGGGATAAAATGAAGGAGGTTGGGATGCCATCGAGTCCATCACCAAGAAGTCATTGCCACAGCCGTGCATTTTCAAAAAATTAAGTTCCATCGATCACTTTCCTTGAGAGGTCTTTCCTCCGGCGGGGGTGTTTTTGGCTTCAGATTGAATATTTTCAACATAGGGCACAGGATCTCCTTTGACTCCGCACCCAGCAGTCAATGTCACTAACACAGCTAATCCCCATAAAAACAAGAGTTTCATGCATGGGGGTTCTACCACAGGGAGGCCCTGCCTTCTAGGCCCCAGGACGAGGCGTCAAAAAAAAGACTAAGTACCCGAAAGAACTGATATTATTTGTGTTATTCCCTGGTCAAGGGCAGCTTCAGGAATATTGAGAGGTGGAGCAACCCGGATCACGTGCTGGTGGGTTTCTTTGCACAAGACACCTCGCTTGGCGAGAGCCTCGCAGTATTTACGGGCTCCGCCGGCAGATTCCTTCAGTTCAATTCCAATCAATAACCCTTGGCCACGAACTTCTCGAATGATGGACGATGGAACGTGCGTTAGACGTTCGAGAACTTTCTTCCCTAGGTGTAAGGCCCGTTGGGAGAGGCCTTCTTCTCGTAAAACCTTCAATGCAGCACGAGCAACCGCACACGCCAAAGGATTGCCGCCAAACGTGGAACCATGCTGCCCTGGGCGTATCACTTCCATAACCGATTTGTTTCCAACCACTGCTGATATGGGAAGCAATCCTCCACCTAAAGATTTTCCTAAAATGAGAAGATCGGGCTGAATGCCATCGTGCTGAAAACAAAAATCGGATCCCGTTCTGCCAAGACCCGTTTGAATTTCATCCACCATCAACAAAATATTATTTCTGTCACAAATATTCCGGAGCTTTTTGAGATAGCCCCTATCAGGGATCAGAATTCCAGCCTCTGCTTGAATCGGTTCAATAAAAATCCCCACTGTGTTTTTATCAATCACGTTCTCTACTGCTTGAGGATCATTGAAAGGTACAATTTTGAAGCCTGGGGTGAATGGACCGAACCCATCTCGGTATTCGGGATCTGTCGAGAAAGAAACGATCGTTACGGTTCGACCGTGAAAATTATTTTCAAAACAAATGATATTAGCCTGGTCGTGCGCAACCCTCTTTTTTTCGTAGCCCCATTTTCGTGCAATTTTGATAGCGGTTTCACAAGCCTCAGCCCCACTATTCATCGCAAGGACCATTTCTAAGCCTGTGAACTTGGCGAGTTCTTCAGAAAAATACCCAAACTCTTCTGCATAAAAGGCCCGTGAGCAAACCGCTAACTTTTCCAGTTGATCGAGCAAAGCTTTTACAAGGACAGGATGTTGATGTCCGAAGTTGAGTGCAGAGTAACAAGAAAGAAAATCTAAATAACGATTGCCATCAACGTCGACTACCTCTGCAGCGTGGCCTTTTCGTAGAACCAAAGGAAGCGGGTGATAATTGTGAGCGCCATAGGTTTCCGCTTTATGGATCAGATTTTCAGTCAGGTTCATAGTGGCGGAATCTATCATTCTCGACGGCAGAAGACCACCCCTCTTGATTTTTATTTCGGAGTCGGTAAAAGACGTTATGGGATTTTATTTAGACCTGAAACAATCCGAGAAAAAACCCGATTATTATCTAGAGGCTTCCCCGCCAGTAAGCTTCTGGTTACTTTACGGATTGGGCTGTCTTGCTCTGCTAGGAATGATGTTAGCGGCTCACTCGATTATGGGAGATCTTCTCAAACAAGCCACCCTTTGGGATTGGGGTCTCGTTGGTTTAGGAAGTACTGCTTTACTGATCTTCCTAGGGGCAGGGATTAAGCTCTTTGCATTGAGAAAGTTTATACGTCGATCCGGTCCTTGGCTGGAAGTGGGCTACTACTTTTTGGGCCAACCCCTTTGCGCTTGGAAAATAAACTCAAAGGATATTCATGAAATATCCGTGGTGAATCAACGACCAGCCCCTAACCTGGCCCCCCAGTTTCATGATGATCCGCAGTACTATATTCGAGGTCATTGGAGAGTGGTTGTTTCCACCGTCAAGGGTAAAACTAAAGTTCTTGATAGGCACGTTGAAAGGGAAGCGCTACTGCCGTTGTTGAGTTGGCTTTCTCAGTGGCAGGCCAAGTAGTTTCTAATTTTTGTTGGGACGCTCATCTAAGCGTTCTTCGACTCGGTTATTGATACCCGGTTTGATTTGGTAGGTTCTTGATTCATTAACTCCAAAAATCTCGTTGATGAAGCGAATCCGATGGGATTTGTTCGCGGGTAGATTCTCAATAATAAATTCTTTTCCTGCTTCAGTTTCTCCTAAAAGGTCTGTATCTGAGTAAACCTTGACTCTCCTGTTGGTGATAATGATGAGATTTCCGCGTTCAATTTTCTTCAAGAGCTTGGAGATAGGACGCATGTTCTTTTTAATAAAAATGTTTTCAGCCACTGTTTCATAATCAGGCAACTGAAGAGAGTAATTTAATGGTGAATCGCACGGTACGAGGGTCGTACCAGGAGTGGGAATCTTTTCCACTCCATCAATGACCACAATGGCTCCGGGCGGGTCTGTTTCAAACCGGACTTCACAGTTGGCAGTTGCAGCGTTTGGAGCGGTCCTAGCGTTCTCCAATGGAGCTTCGGCAATTTTGGCAGGCTTATTTAAACATTTTGGATTCGTTGTAGGATCACAGGAAGTCGTTGTTCTTGGGTCGTTGGTGTCTACGCGTACGGGAATTACGGATCTTCCAGAAAGCAGCATGTGATACAAGTAGGCCGTTGTACCTATCAAAAGGGAAGCAGCGGTCAGTTTGAGCACTGAAGATACCGGAAATGACCTCTGGGGATTATCTTGGGGAGTTTGGTCGACGTCTTGCGAATTAGTTGACCACGAGTTCCAGCTTTCTCTCGAGAAGTCTGTGTGGTGAGAAACTTGCGTATCTAATCGAATGTTGTCTGCCATTCGGGTACTTTCAACATCTATATTTGAATTTTTTGTGGGCGGTTGGACCGATTGACTGATCACCTCTTCCAGTTTTGAAGGTCTGGACTGTGTCATCGTTTTTACAGCTGTCTTTACGGGACTCGGAGGATCAACGGGAGATTGAGCAATTGTTTTCGCAATGGTTTCCGGAGCGCTCAGCTGCTCTGGTTGAGTTTTTGAATGAGAAAATGTTTTTCCGAGTGTTGAAATAGATTCGGGTGCTTTGAATTCCGGTTCGGCCGTGGGAGAGTCTATTTCTATTTTTGCTTCGGGAGAAAAAGTCTCTCGAGTTTCGGTGTTGCTGTCATCGAGTTTAACTACTCCAGCCGGGACGCGCTCTTTATCAACAAAAGTTACATGACTTACGTTACTTTGATCAGCGCTTGTAATGGAGCCATCAAAAGATTCTTCAATCCCAGCCATTTCCGGTATTGCCTCCGGCATCTCTGCGTCCCCTTGCGAAAATGGGACGGACTGTTGACTGAGCATTTCAATTCGCTTCTTCTCAGTCAGCAGCTCTTCTTTGAAGAGACGTTGCATCATGTTCGCAAGCTCATTACCTCTGAAAGAAGGATAATGTTTGTTGAGATATTCCTGTATTTGACGTTGCATTGCCCCGGCGGATTGATATCGCTGAGCTATGTTTTTGGAGAGGGCTTTCATGATAATCCTCTCCAACTCTGGAGAAATTTTGGAGTTAAACTGTGAGGGTTTTGGGATCACACAGTCCTGAATCAGTCGTAGCGTGGCCAGATCAGTTTCGGCAGTGAACAGCCGTTTGCCGGTTAAGAGCTCCCAAAAAATAATTCCCGTCGAAAACACATCGGTGAGGTTTGTAATTCCTTGTCCGGCTGCTTGCTCCGGAGACATGTAACCAAACTTTCCTTTTATAACACCAGATTTTGTTTGTTCCAGCTTGTCCTTCCAATTAGCGATTCCGAAATCAACAATTTTTACAGAGCCCTCATAGGAAAGCATGATGTTTTGAGGGGACATATCTCGATGGATGATGTTTTGGGATTGTCCTGAATAATCATCTTTTTTGGTGTGGGCGTAATCTAATCCTTTGCAAGTTTCATTGATGACGTAAAGAGCGCATTCGAGGGGTAATGCAAAGTTGAGTTTCTTTAGCTTGTTGATCACTTGTCGGAGATTCTTTCCGTTGACGAACTCCATCACCAACAAGAAGGTTTCCCCTATTTTTACAAAGTCTAGGATCTGAACAATATTCGCATGTTGTAAGCTGCTGCCAATGCGAGCTTCGGTTTGAAACATGTGCTGAAACGTCTCGTCTTCCACATGGTTAGCGAGGATCTTTTTGATGGCCAAATGTTTTTCAAAGCCACCGGCTCCTGAGGCCTTTGCTCGATACACTTCGGCCATACCCCCTGTAGCAAGTCGCTCCAGGAGTAAATACTTGCCCATTTTGTAAGGCCTGAAATCCAAAAACACCTTTCCACACTGGCTGAACGAGACAGTGTTCCAATAGCGTTTTCGGTACTTTCTGAGGAAATATTCAGTGGCTAGGTAAAAAAGCTAATTCTTTTCATGACGCGACACGAAAAACCCCAAAGAAGTGTTAAAAAAAACAGGAAATCCGCGTGACTCGGCCCTCGCCGCTCAGTATATTTCAAAGGTCCAGCGTTAGACTGGGTGTGTTAATTAGTACTTTCTGGGGGGATCCATGGCAGCCGTAAATCCAGTAAAAAATGCCATTAATAGTTTTATGGGAATGTTCTCAAGTGACTTAGCGATCGACTTGGGAACTGCCAACACTTTGGTATACGCCAAAAATAGAGGGCTTATTATTGATGAGCCATCAGTGGTTGCGGTTCATAAAAATCCGCGCGGAGGTCCAAGCCGAGTTCTAGCTGTTGGGCGAGAGGCCAAAGAAATGTTGGGCCGAACTCCCGGAAGTATTGTTGCTATTCGTCCTATGAAGGATGGAGTGATTGCAGATTTTGAAGTCACTCAGAGCATGTTGCGGTACTTCATTTCTAAGTCGCAAGAGCGAATCAGTTTGGTGCGTCCGCGAATTATTATCTGTGTTCCTTTTGGAATCACTCAAGTGGAACGACGAGCTGTTCGTGAATCTGCGCAATCTGCAGGAGCGCGCGAAGTTTTCTTAATTGAGGAACCGATGGCGGCTGCAATCGGAGCAGGGCTGCCGATCACTGAGCCTTCCGGCAATATGATCGTCGACATTGGTGGTGGCACTACAGAAGTGGCAGTAATTTCATTGGGTGGAATCGTTTACAGTCAATCTGTTCGAGTGGCTGGAGATAAATTTGATGATGCCATCGTGAATTATATTAAGCGCCAATACAATCTTTTAATAGGGGATCGCACTGCCGAACAAATTAAAATTGAAATTGGAAACGCGTTTCCTTTTGACGAAGTGAAATACGCCGAAGTGAAGGGCCGGGACTTGGTAGTGGGAAGCCCTAAAACCGTTACTGTCAGCAGCGATGAGATTCGGGAAGCATTGGTAGACCAAGTCAATATCGTGGTAGATGCCGTTAAACAGGCATTAGAACGAACTCCTCCGGAATTGGCTGCGGACATCGTAGATAAAGGTATCGTATTAGCGGGTGGCGGTTCGATGTTAGCTAACTTTGATATTCTCATTCGAGAGAGAACCGGTCTTCCAGTCATGTACGCTGAGGATCCTCTGAAGTGTGTAGTGATTGGATCAGGTAAAGTTCTCGATCAGTTGGATCTTCTCAAGTCGCTGACGATTGATTAAGTTTTGAGGTAGCTACTCAGCGGGGCCCCAACTGGGGCTCTTGCATTCTTTTCCTTCCGGAGAAATTTTCCTTTTAAGAGCGCCATCTTCCGTCATTACATAAATGGCATAATGACCGCCCTCATTACTAGCTATGGCAAAGTGCCGACCCGTAGGAGCCCAAGTGGGATTTTCGTGATTAATTTTTCTTCCGACCTGATCCCCCACTGTGATTCTGGCCAAGTTATTTCCAGAAGGTTCAATGGAGTAAATATCAAAGTTCCCATTGGGAGCCCTTTGGGCAGCAAAGAGAATTTTATCTCCCTTCGGAGACCATGCAGGTGTTGCATTGTATTTTCCGGCAAAAGTAATTTGTCGCATGAGTTGTGTGCTGAGATCTGCCACATAAATCATAGGATTTCCTGTGCGCGCACTGGAAAATACCAACTCTTTACCAGTGGGAGACCATTGAGCTTCAACATCAAAAAGTAAATTAGGGTTTACCGCTTGGGGAGTGGATTGACTCAGAGTCTTTAATTGCAAATTTCTACTCAAGGGTTCTGGTTCGGCTCCTCCGGATGGAGATATGAAATAGAGCTCAGGTCGCCCAGTAAAGCTCATGGTGATGACTCCCCGGTTGCCGTTACTGCTCCAAGAAGCGCCACTGTTCATACCATCCTTGTAATAAAGAACAGAACGGGAGCCACTTGCTAAATTATGCTTCTTTAAAACGGCTCCTCTTTTCCGGATTCCTCGTGAGATCAAAAATTCAAACTGGGTGTAAGTGATGTGTGTACCATCGTTCATCCAAGTGGGACTTAAAGAGAGCGTTCCATCCGCCGTAAGGGCTAACAGATTGCTTCCGTCGGAGTCGGCAATATAGACTTCTTTGGAGGGGGAGCGTTTTCTGCCTAAGTCATGGCAAACCATTAAAATTCGACTTTTAAACAGACCCTTTTCACCCGTGAGTGACTTTAAAATAGTCTCAGCTAATTCATGTACAATGCGTGAAATGTTGGTGACTTTGGATTGATAGCTTTGAGAAAAAATCTTCTTCTGTCCTGGAATATCGTAAAAACCTGCATCCAACGTGAGTTTCTCACCTTCAACTCGATAGCCCAGTCGAATGGCAAATGAAGTGCCTAAGCTAGACCACTTGGAGTAATCCATATCTGAACCTGACTCCTTGTCTGCGGTAATAGCCGCCGAGTCGGGAACAAATTCAAAAATATTCATCAACTCAAGATCCGAAGAAAGCTGATTTCTCAATTTCGAGGCCAGGGTTGAATCTCCTGGAGGGGAAAGCGGACGAACATCTCCAACGGCTAGCTTAGCGCGTCTCACTCCAGCTCCAGTCACCGAAAGATAAATTTCACCCTGACTGAGAAAAGAGAACATGAGCAACAAAAATATAAAAATCTGTTTCATAGTTTTTTCCATTTAAGTTTTCTGATTTTATTTCCTGGCATTATTAAAGTAAACCCCGGTGAGAGATACGGAGGTGTTCACGCTTGAATCTAAAAATGTTAATCTACAATTCGTCGATATGAATTGTTACCCGTGTCAAAAGCCCCTTATACGTAATCTGTTTAGGAGCCATTTTTTTTGGAGATGTCCCAAATGTCTGGGCGCGTTCTTTCAATTAGCAGTTTTGGAAAAGATTTCTGAGGCTAAAGCCCTCCTGCCGCATTTGAAACCACTCACCAAGGATCTCCGTTTTTCTTCTCGTTTATGCTCCCTGTGCCAACAAGTGATGCGATCAGTGGTGCTTGAGGATCACCATGCAATACGGCTGGAGGTTTGTGATCAGTGTCGATTTGTGTGGTTTGAGAAAGGAGGAGTATCAGCTCAGTCCCTCAAGTGCAGCTCGGTTTGGTGAACGAACCCCCGTTTCACCGGAAAAGCCAATCACACCCAAACGAAAGAAAATTGAAGAAAAAGAAAATTCAATCATCTCTGTAAGCGCAGGCGATGTTGAAGTCGATAGTTTGTCTCACGAGTTGTTCAAATTGCCGATGGTTGAAAATAGTTATCAGTATAGGTGGGAGTCACTGATTGTTCCCATTCTGTTACTACTCTGTTTTGTTTTTTCATTTTCTTACGATTCGGGCACTGAAAAATTGGGCTTCAACAGCGCTGATCCCGGCCGATTGAAGGGCTTAACCTGGATCAGTAGTTTGTTTGTTCAGCGGGGTTTTTGGCATCTGATTTCGAATAGCTATTTTATTTACCAGTTTGGCCGGGTCCTTGAGGATCTGCTGGGTCCAGTTCGATTTTTATTTCTCTTTTTGGTGGGGGGAGCTTCAGGAAATCTCATGATGCTCTTGTTCGCGCCTAAAGGCCAGTTGGTGGTTGGGGCTAGTGGCGCTGCGATGGCACTCATGACGTACTATGCTTGCACTTTTCCAAGAACACGAATGGTTTTTATCAGAACCTTTTTGTTTGGTTGGCACGGCAACTACGGCCCCCATCAATTCAAGATGAAGTTTAATGTCTGGATCGTTTTGCTGGGGTTTCTTGCGATTGATTATATTGGAAGCAAAAGTCAGATAGCGGGGTTATCCTCTATCTCACATTTATCTCATTTGGGTGGAGCTCTTGCAGGATTTCTGATCTGGTTCTCAGATAAAACTTCTAAGGCTTGAAATTGATCGTGATTTCCTCTTGGAGTAGTCCCTTATCTTCTGGAACCGGAAAAGGTTGAGCATCGTCAATAGCTTGTAAAACAGCTGAGTCGTACATCACATCTCGAGAAGGCTTGGTAATTTTCCGCCATCGGACCCTTCCATTCGGCAGTAGGGACAATTGAACTTCTGCTACTAGCTCCTTCTTTTGTTGCCATGAAAAAACATTGAATTGCTGCTTGATACTTTCAGTGAGAACCCCAATATATTTATCCTTAGCGGTTCCAATCATCCCAGAGCTGGCTGTTCCCTCCGAAAGCATATTTCCCTTAATTTTACCCCGTCCCTTCCTTCCCATTTTATTTTGAAGGCCCTTGAGCGCCTGTTCCCGCTCAGCCTCTTGTTTAGCGGATTGCAGAGCTTTTTCTTCGGCTCTTTTACGCTCCAGTTCCTTTTTCTGCTTCTCCTTAGAATTCTTGGCCTCCTCCATGACGTCCGATTTCTCAGCAGCCTTCGGGGTTGGTTTATCCACCACTTTGGAAGAAGGTTCACTCACTTCTGGGAGGAGGGGATTGACTCTCTGATTGATGAGTTCATCGGGCAATCCAACCACATCTACTTGGATGAACGATTGTGCTGAGATTTCTGATTTCTTTACGCCGATCAGCATTCGAAGAAGAGCAGCACCTTGGTCCGTAGAGAAGGTCAGCAAAAAAACGAACAGAAACAGATGGAGAGCCAGAGAGAAAAAAAAGGCCTTTTTAGGCAAGCCCAAAAACTCTGTTGAGGTAGTGTCCATCAGCAAATTACTTTTTTGAGGGATTCTCTGGTTTTAAATCAGTCATTAAACCAATCTTATGGATTCCGGCATTTTTAACGATAGCCATCGTGGCAGCCACTACGCCATAAGAAAGTTCGGAATCAGCCCGAATGAGTATTTCCTGTTTCTCTTTGTTTTTGAAGAGTTCTTTCAATCGAGTTTCCAATGCAGCACCGGGAACTTCCACTTTCCCGAGGAATAGTTTTTTATCTTTTGTCAGGCTCAGCACAACAGAATCTTCATCTTTTGAAATGGCTTTCGTGGACGCTTTAGGAAGTTGAATTGGAATTCCCGACTCCATCAAAGGCGCCGCTACCATAAAAATGATGAGCAGAACCAACATCACATCAACAAAAGGAGTGATGTTGATTTCTGAAAGCGGTTGGGAATCCTCAGAGTTGGTTCTAAATCCTGCCATTTTGATTACTGGGATAAAAAGTTTCTTTTAACGATATTCAGAAAATCTCCGGTGAAATTTTCCATCTGTGCTCTCAGGTTTCTGATTTTGCTATTAAAGAAGTTGTATCCCATAGAAGCGGGAATAGCGGCGAATAGCCCAACTGCCGTTGCGATCAGAGCTTCCGCAATACTGGGTGCAACCACAGCTAAACTGGCGCCCCCCTGTTGCCCAATGTTTTGGAAGGCACCCATGATACCCCAAACGGTTCCAAAGAGTCCGATGAAGGGAGCTGAACTTGCGGTTGTTGCTAGGAAGGTCATTGATTTTTCTAAGCGAAGAATCTCATTTCTGCTCGCCATCCCGAGAGCTCTTTCTAAATTGTGGATAGAAGATTCCGGAGGAATAATTTCCGAAGTGTCGTTAACTCCCGGTTTTTGTTGTCCCCGCTGTTTCTGTCGCTCAATCAATTTTTGGAGCTCCTTATAGCCCGCTTGAAAAATCTTAGCAGTGGGGGCTGAGGGAAATTTCTTAGATTCGCCGTAAATGAAGTCCATGCTCCTTCCGCTCCAAAAAATCTCCAGAAACTCCTCTGAAACACTGGATGTTTGGCCAATCAACTTCCATTTGTTGTAAATAATGGCCCAGCAAAATACAGAAAAACTGAGCAATAGTAAGAGGACCAAAAATACCACAGGTCCCATGTTGGAAATGAGGTCCCAAGTACTCAGGGGACTTGTTGTTTCTGCAGCAGTTTGAGCGTAGGCAATTTGGCTTAACATAGTGATTTTTTGTGAAATTAAGGGGATAAGTTGCGTGATCCTTTTGGATTAGTGTAAGAGAGCTTTCAAGGTGGGTCAAGGAGTCACGGTGCATCAGACAAAAAAAGTAACAGTGATTGGTGGAGGTATTGCCGGTAGTGAGGCCTCTTGGCAACTCGCTCAGCAAG
>RFNT01000114.1 GCA_009927045.1 bacterium
CCCACGCCTCGCGGCACATGCCCCTCAAACATGCGTGTCTACCAATTCCACCACCGCCGCACACTTGGACAAAACACCGAACTACTTCTGAGCAGGTTTCTCAGTTGCTGGAGCTGCCGGCTTCTGATCCTGATTGCCCTCTTTAGGAGGATTTTTGGTCTCAGGAGCGGGTTGAGCAGGAGCTTCTTCCTTGATCACACTGCTACTGAATTCCTTCATTCTTCCCCGAGTGAGGAAGAAGCTAGTGACCAAGAATAAGCAGGCCGCTACTGTCGTTGTTTTTGTCAAAAAATTACCAGCACCTCGGCTTCCGAAAATACTTTGGCTGCTGCCCGAAGCTGCACCAAAACCCACGCCACCATCACTTTTTCCGGGTTGAAGCAAAATCACTAAAACTAAAAACAAGCAAATAACAAAATGTACCGCAATTAAAGCTGTCACACTCAACTCCTTATTTTTAAACTGTTTTCTACAATAGCTCCAAAACTGTCCGCCTGCAAACTGGCCCCTCCAACAAGAAACCCATCAATATCCGGCTGACGTTTCAAATCGGCACAGTTGTCTGGTTTAACACTGCCCCCATAGAGAATTCGAGTTTTTTCTGCAACTGGCCCAGAAAGATGGCTTTTTGCCCATTTCCTAATAAATGCATGGACTTCTTGAGCTTGCTGGGGGGAGGCATTCTCCCCAGTACCAATAGCCCAAACAGGTTCATAGGCAATCACCCAATCCTGGTTCGTCAGATGGTTTTTGAGTTCCTTTAATACCAACAGCTGCCCTTCTACTACGGATTCCGTTTTTCCCGCTTTTCTCTCAGCGAGCGTTTCCCCCACACAAAAAATGGGCTTTAACTGATTTTCAAAGGCCCCCCGCAGCCGACCTTGAATCATGGCGTCTGTTTCCAGGTAAATATGACGTCGCTCCGAATGCCCTACGATGACCCAATTGCACTGCATTTCTTGAAGCGTCTTTGGTGATATTTCCCCTGTGAAGGCCCCACTCGCGGTGTGTCCACAGTTTTGAGCGCCTAGTTCAAGCCCCTTACCCCCAATGACCGCTCCCATGGCTTGCAAGTGAGTGGCCGGCGGAGCAATGACTACTTGATAATTTTTTCCCAATTGACCCGGAAACTTTTGAAGCCGGCTTGAAAGAGCTTCAATATATGGAGAGATTTCACCAATCGATTGATTCATTTTCCAATTGGCCGCAAACAAGGGGATTCTCATGCTTCCCCCGACTTACGGAATTCCAACACTTTGAGACCCGCGAATTCATGCCCTTCTAGAAACTCCAGAGTTGCGCCGCCGCCCGTACTCACAAAATCGAATTGAGCTTCAGTGCCTGATTGAGAAATCGCTGCAGCGGAATCTCCGCCACCCGCAAGCTTTAATCCCGAAGACGCCGCAATAGCTCGCGCCAAAGCAAAAGTGCCCCCGGCAAAAGCTGGCTCCTCAAAAACTCCCATCGGTCCATTCCAAAAGATCGTTTTGACCCCCGAAAGCTCTCTCTGAAACAACTCAATCGTTTGAGGACCAATATCGACTCCCAAAAGTTCTTTTGGAATATCAACTCCCGCTGTGATTTTTTTTCCTGGAACATCTTGAATGCTGGAAGCCACTACATGGTCCACAGGAAGTACTAAGCGAATATGCCGTGCCTCTGCCGCCTTCACAATTCGAGCGGCTAATTGTTCCTGTTTGTCATCGCACAAACTTTTTCCAATCTCATGTCCTTTTGCTTTTAAGAAGGCATAGGCCATGGCTCCACCCACAAAGACTTTGTCTACCTTCGGAAGAAACTGCTCCAAAATTCCCATTTTATCGGAAACTTTGGATCCACCCATGACCAGCGCAAGTGGCCTCTCAGGATTTTCCTTCAATGCCGTCAAATACTTCACTTCTTTCTGTACTAAAAATCCAGCTCCTCGGTCCGCCACTAGTTTGGGCAAACCCACTGTAGAAGCATGAGCCCGGTGCATAGTGCCGAAAGCATCATTCACATAAACATCTGTGAGCTCTAATAATTTGGCCACAAAATCAGCGGAGTTGGATTCTTCGCCTTCGTGGAACCGCAAATTCTCCAAGAGAAGAACGTCTCCACTCCTCATTCGAAGTGACAGGCTTTTTGCGCCATCGCCAATGCAGTCATCCGTCAAAATCACATCTTTGCCCAAAAGCTCAGATAATTTGGCACCTACCGGTTCCAAGCTGAATTTTGCATCTTTTTTTCCTTTGGGACGTCCCAAGTGAGAAGCGAGAATGCATTTTCCATCGTTTGCAATGATGTGTCGGATAGTTTCTAATGCGCCTTCAATGCGTTTGGAATCTGTAACCACCCAGTGCTTTCCCTCGGCTTTCAGAGGAACATTGAAATCTACTCGAACAAATACGCGCTTTCCACGCAAGTCCAAATCTTGTAGTTTTTTGAGAGCTTTTTGCATTACAAACTCTGAGTCATCCAACGGGCCAAATCTAACATTCGGCAAGAAAAACCGGTTTCATTGTCATACCAACTCAATACCTTCACCATGCTTCCATCGATGACCAATGTAGATTGGAGGTCCACACTGGAAGACCAGTGAGTTCCATTGAAGTCAGAGGAAACCAGCTCTTCTTTGACTGCGTTGAGAATGTTTTTTAGAGGTCCGGTTTGAGCCGCTCGAACAAACGCTTCATTGACCTCTTCCACAGTCACTGTTTTGCCCAAGTCTGCAACAAAATCGACTAATGAAACATTCGGAGTAGGCACTCGAACTGCAGTTCCAGTGAGCTTCCCTTTCAGCTCCGGAATCACTAACGTAACTGCTTTAGCAGCGCCCGTTGACGTGGGGATCATATTCAATCCAGCTGCCCGCATACGGCGATAATCAGAGTGCACTAAATCTAAAACGCGCTGATCATTCGTATAAGAATGCACTGTTGTCATCAGTCCACGCTGTACCTTGAAGTTATCATTCAAAACTTTCACGACGGGAGCCAAACAATTGGTAGTGCAGGATGCATTGGAAACAATGTGGTCTTGCGCTGGGTTATAGGTTTCGTGATTAATCCCAACAACAAATGTCCTGATTTTATCGTTATCTTTACACGGGGCTGAGACAATTACTTTTTTAGCGCCTGCTTTTAAATGCTTGGAGGAACCCGCATAGTCTGTAAACACCCCGGTACTCTCAATCACGAGATCAATTCCCAACTTCGCCCAAGGAAGCTCTGCGGGATCTCGCATTGCAAAGACTTGAACTTTTTGACCATTGATCTCAAAACTCTCTTTGTCGGCCTTAACAGACTTACCCCAAACCCCGTGGACGGAATCGTATTTTAATAAGTGGGCGGCTTGGTCCGTGGGAGTCAGATCATTAATCGCCACGAGTTCAAATTCAGGTCGATCCATCAAAAGACGGGTAGTGACACGTCCAATTCTGCCGAAGCCATTGATTGCAATTTTGGTCTTTTTCACTGCAGGTCCTTTCCGCGCAAGGTCTTGGTTTAAACGCTCTATATATATGGGGTTTTGGTAAGCCCGACAATGGAATTCCCTTTGATTATTTTTAGTGCCGGATAGCAGAAGCTGTGCGATACCTGGAGCGTGAATCAGGACCTAGACGAAATTTTAGAAGTCGCTACCGACATTGCCGAAAAAGCCGCCCAAATGGCTTTTTCGTATTTTCGGCAACCCATTCTCATTGAAGTAAAAGAAAATCAGACCCCAGTAACGGTTGCAGACAAGAAGACCGAGGAATTTATTAGAAAATCCCTTTTGGAGGATTTTCCTGGATTCGGGATTTTGGGAGAAGAATATGGAGAAGAGTCCACTCACAATCAGTATGTTTGGACGGTAGATCCTATTGATGGCACTCGCAGTTTTATTCGGGGTATCCCCTTATTTGGTACTCTAGTGGGCTTATTGGATCGTGGAAAGCCCATCGGTGGGATCATGGTACTTCCCGCCCTGGAAGAAACTTACTGGGCCGGCACGGGGCTTGGAACCTTCTGTAATGGCCATCAAATCCACGTTTCTCAAGCCCATCACCTAAAAAACGCAGTGACTTCGGTGGGAGATGTTTACGCTTTTGAACAAGCTGGAAAAGAGAAAGTACTGAAATCACTGATAGAAAAGACCGAAATTTGTCGCGGTTATACGGACTGTTTTGGGCACTCCTTAGTCATGCGGGGTGCTTTAGATGCCATGGTCGATCCTGTGGTTTCGATTTGGGATATCGCACCTTTGGCCTGCATGATTGAAGAGGCAGGGGGGCTCTACTTCGATTTTCACGGTGAAAAGACTATCCACGGGAAAAGTTTCATCAGTTGTGGACCAGGCCTTAAAAAAGAGATCCTATCAGTCCTGTAAGTATTAACGAGTTGCGTTATTACTTGATCAAATCAGTCGGCATCACAACGGAGTAAATTTTAAGTTGATGCTCAGGAGCAGTGCCTTTTTGTTCCTCGGCCAACTGAGGGGCAATGACATCTTTATCGGCCACTAAAGCAATGACCCATCCTTTTTCAGTATGGCGATCTTTCAGAGCTTTTTTCAGCTCTTTATTGCCAGCTGCTTGAAGCGTTTTTTGATACTCTTCCTGACTCAAGACGGGAACATCATAAAGTTCGCTGTGAATTTTTTGACCTAACCGTTTTTCAGCAGACTCAAATTCGAAAGGATAGGAATTCACCAAACTTTCCTGAGCTAACGTCAGTTCATCTTTTTTGAGTCCATTCCTCATGTAGTCTTGCCAACTCGATAGGGTTTTAAACAGAGTTTTTGTTGTGAACTCCACCGAAGGGGTCGAGGCGATCGTATAAATTCCAGGTTGATAGGAGAGCGGTCCCATGGAGCCGTACCCTGAATTGATTGCATAGGTCCAACCAAGCTCTCCACGAATCGTGCGAAACAAGCGACTCACTAGAGGTTCTCCGCCAAATGAGAAGTTTCCTACTCCCAAGGTGAATCTCTCGGGATCCTGTGCGGTGATGCCTTTCTGAGCAAAGGTAAGAACACCCGTGGAGGTTTTAGGTTTGTGGACAACAATCAGAGTAAGGCCCTCAGGCACTTTGGGCTCAAAAATACGACGGGTTTTCTGAGCTCCATCGGGAAATTTCATCCACATTTCCTTGAGAACTGTTTTCCACTGTGTCTCTTTAAAAGGAGAAGCTACTGCGAATAATAAGTTCTGTTTATGAAAAGTATTGTTGTAGGCTCGTCGGATATCGACAATCTGCAGGCCCCTCACAGAGGACAATGTGCCGATGGAGGGTTTTTCTAGAGGTGTTCCTTTAAACAGCTCTTGGCGAATTGCTAATCCCCCAAGTCGGTTATTGGAATTTTTGATATGGGCAATTTGATTCACCATCTCGACTTTGAGTGAGTTAAATTCGGTCTCATCAAACTTGGGTTGGAGAAGCGCTTCTTCCAAAAGCTTCATGAATTCAAATGTGTTTTCTTTGATTACGGTTCCAGAAAATATAATTCGATCGTGAAAAACCCCGACAGCCAAAGTAGCTCCTAGCTTTTCAATAGTGCTTTGAAATTTTTGTCGGTCTTGCTTTTTGGTGCCTCGTAGAATCAATTCAGCCAAAATATTAGTGAGGCCCGTTTTACCGATGGGATCCTCCGAAGAACCTGTCTTCAAAACCACTTGGATATCGGAAACGAGTCCGGAAGCGTCCTCCTCATAGAGGAGACGCGGCTCCACCTCAGTGGAGGCGGCGTTAAGCACCAATGAAATGCTCAGAAGGAATAGAAGCGCTTTCATGAAGTTTTTCCTTTCTTAGCGGGACGAACAATAACCACGGAACGATTTTCTTTAGTGAAGTACTTCTTTGCTGCTTTTTGGAGATCGGACTCACTGAGCTTTTTATAGCCTTCCAAAATTTCAATACCTCGCATGTAGTTTCCTGAAATCATCAAATACTCCCCTAACATGTTGGCCAAGGAATTATTGTTATCCACAGAGCCATACGCGCTCAAGAGCTCCTGATTCAACGCCCGTTCAAAAGCAGCTTTCCCGATCTTGCTCTGATGAAGAAGTGCTATTTCTCGATCGATAATTTTCAGGGCTTCCTCTGCGGGATGTTTTTCGGAGAGCGCAACACTGAATTCAAACAAGTCGGGACGGTGGCTCACCCCAGCACTCGCTGAAACCGCAATGCCTTTATCCACTAAAGCTTTTCTCAATCGGCCTTCCATTCCATTAGAAAGATGGGAAGCCAATAGTGAGAGTGCAGTGATCTCGGCATCATTGACTGAGGGAATACGATACCCCAACAAAAGAATTTCAGAAGTAGCTTGCGGATGTTTTCCATCCCATTTTCTTTCCTTTTTCTGTGGCGGTTCTTCCTTGAAATTCAACTTGGGGATTTCCTGGCTTTTCATGGAACCATAAAATTTGTCCACAAGGGGGAGCAGTGTTTCTTCTTTAACGTCTCCGACCACAATAATCGTAGCATTGTTGGGAGCATAAAAAGTTTTATAAAAATATTGGGCTTCCTCTAAAGTGAACCCTTTGATTTCTTCCTCTGTTCCTAGGACAGTGTAGCGATAAGGCGCTTCATTAAATACAAGTTGCATGAGCTCGTCCCATGCCAACCGACTCGGGTTATCTAAAGCTCTTCTCAACTCTCCGACCACCGCTCCTTTTTCCTTCTCTAAAAGAGCTCCGTCCAAGATGAGATTGGCCATTCGGTCGGATTCGAGTTCCATGATTTTTTCTAATTGATAGGAAGGCACGCTCTCAAAGTAGTTCGTTCGATAATAATAAGTCGTTGCGTTTTGTTTATCACTGCCCATCCGAGAGGTGAGTTCATCAAACTTACCGTCTGGATATTTCTTAGTTCCTCGGAACATCATGTGTTCAAAAAGATGAGCGAGGCCCGTTTTTTTCAGTTTTTGGTCGGTTTTTTCGTTCAACGACCCCACATCAAACCACACTTGGTAGGTCAGAACGGGTGCTTGGCTTCTTGAAAGCAAGAGGACTTTAAGCCCGTTGGGCAATTTGTACTCTTTCACCACTTCGCCATTGAACAGTTTTTTTTCAGCAACCTTTTCATAGCTAGCTCCCCAAATAGGCAAAGCAAGCAGAGCTATGAAGAGGCCAAACGGACGACGCATCACTGATTTCATAGAGTTCCTAGTTTTTTACTGGATTAGCAGCCGGTGCCTGTGAAGGACTTGGAGCTTTTGAGGCTCCTGGGACTTCAGATTTTTGAGTTGCTTCAGGCATCACTTTTTCTCGGCTCGGAGAAGCAATCGGCGCTGGAGGTGCACTTCCCCAACCAATTGCTGCACTCAAAGCATAACGACGGCTCCCCTGACGAGTAGCATCCCCCGTTTCTTCCGCATACGTCGCAAAATCGATTCGAGCTGCGTAGAGATTCACGCCAAAGCCCGCACTGAGATACCCCTGATTTAAACCCGCTCTCAAAGCAAGGCGACCAATCGGAGCTTCTACTCCAAAATTTACTTTCTTGAAAAAGGAACCGGTGTTTCGAGCTCCGAGATCGGGATTGCTTTCCCCGCCCAACGGAATATTCGAAATATCCAACAGCACGTTGAAGTTATCTACAAATGAATACCCGTTGAAGACTGTGGCCCAACCCAAATTAGCTGTCCGGACCTGACGAGGGGCTCTCCCCGAAGCGCCCATGGAGTATTCCGTTGCCAATAAATTGCTGAGAACCACCGACGCGCGACTGACGACTCCGAAAGGCAACATGTACATTTCATAGGTGGCGCCTAAATCAAGATCGAT
>RFNT01000147.1 GCA_009927045.1 bacterium
CGTCCCCGGGAATACTGAACGAGAATGGTCCGGCGCTTTTGATTCCGGAGATTGGGCTACGCCACTCCTTCGAACGCTTGCCTTGCCCGGGTTGTACCGAAGTTTCCCCGAAGACCCAGACGCTAAAATTAAAAGCTATTCAATCACTGCTGTTCCCGTGGCAGAGGCAAAAAAGCGAGGCGCATCCCCCATCTTTGCAGTGGAGATGTACGCGGATTATTTAGAACACTTCAAAGCGATCAAAAATGAAGGCAAAAAACCGACGATTCGAGGGGTTTACCTTGCTTCGTTGAGGAAAGCGATTCGGGAGGATCTGGCAGCAGCCGATCGCAGTTTTCATATCACTCTGAAGCAGGCTCCGTTGGATTACACTCAAAAACGAGCTGCCATTCTCGCAGGCTCCCAATTAGGGGGCCAAATCATCCAAAAGCTTAACAACTAAAAGCATCATAAAATCAAATAGATAGCATCTGAGCGCGGCTTATTGACTCATTGCATTAAAAAGGTTAAAGTGCGCCCCGCGTGTTGAGGTTGAAATACATAGGGTGGGGGACACTAACAGCTACGTGTGTTTTCTTTTTAGGGGCTTGCTCGAAGCCGCCCCAACGTCCGGAACTTTCCGGGCCTCCCAAGAGTCCGTTAGACACATTGGTTTTAGGTCGCGGGCTCACGCCCACCGACTTGAAGGCTTTAGTGAAAGTCATCAACTCGGAGGGTAAGTTTCAAAACCTAACGGCTTGGCTTGGGAATCTCTCTGAATCTGAGCTTCAAGAGTGGACTTCAGTGCTCAATACTTGGGTTTATGAAGATGCGCTTCAACCCCAAGGACTCTTGCAACTTGTAAAAAAACGAATTGAAGCAAATGGATTTTCAAACTTGCAAAAAGAACTTCAAGCGCTGTTTAAAAATCACCCCGATGTGCGCGCATTTCTGATTCGACTCATGAAAGACTCTAAGTTCGTGGGCTTGGTAGATGAAAGTGCTCCTCTGTGGGATCCAGAAATTCTCTCACCGCTGATAGCCCAGCTCAAAAAAGTTCCCTCTCTCCAGGGGACTGGGTTTTACCAAAAGGCGCTCGAGTTGCTGCATCATCCAGAGCAGTCTCAAAAGCTTCAAAAAGCTGTAGAAGAACTGCTTCGAGTTGAACTCTTTTTCCCATTGGCTGAAGTCGCTCAAGAAACTCAGCAGCAATTCGGAGAGGAAGCCTTCACCAGCCTGGGGCAATCCCTCATGGCAAACCCGGAAAGTTTGGGAAAAGCTGTGAGACTCATTGAGCTCTTGAATCGTCCTGCTGAACCCATCATTCAGGCGCTGCAGCAAGGCTTACAGTCCAATCCCGATGTGATCCATGCGCTGACTTTGAAATGGGATCCAGTTTTCACCCAAGCGCTTGGAGAAACTTTAATCAAAGTGCTGGTAACTCCCGAGGACGGCAAACCCTTAGATCGCGAGTTTTGGCTGGGGCTCGC
>RFNT01000012.1 GCA_009927045.1 bacterium
CTATAATCACGGGCCCTTTATTAGAAAGGCCCTTGATAGTATTTTGGCTCAGACTGTAGCTGCCCAACTGGAAATTATTGTCGCCGATGATTGTTCCGACGACGACACATTGTCTATCGTCCGGGATATCCAGGGCGAACATCCGGACAAGATAGTCATCTTGGAATCGAAAAAAAACATGGGGCACACACATAACTATGCCCGCGCTTGGAAAAGAGCCACTGGAGATTTCATCGCACATTGTGACGGCGACGACTACTGGATTGACCCCTATAAGTTATCGAAGCAAATGGATTTTCTTTTGACCAACCCAGAGTTTTCCGCGTGTGCTAATAAAATACAGGTGGTTTGCGATGGTAAGGTTTTAAATGAGTCCATTCCTCAAACAGACAGAAAAGTATTTACCACAGAAGACTTGTTAGATGCTTGTTATCCACACAATTCTGCGCTGTTTTTTCGCAATCGTCTCTTCAAGGATCTTCCAAATTTCTTTTTTGAGTTAACTGGGCACGACTGGTGCATCAGTGTAATGAATTCACTACAGGGCCGTCTGATGATTTTCCCCGAATCAATGTCTGTCTGGCGCATTCGTCAGGATGGGCTGTGGGGCGGAAGGAACGATGGATTTCATTTGGAGCACACCCGCTTATTTCTGAGCCATATGCGTACCTTTTTGCCCGGAAAATTTAAGAGGGTACTCAGGAAATACATTCTTCGTAATTATTTTCAACTAGCGGAATATTACCTCCGAGGTAGCGAAACGCAGAAAGCCCGCCTTTATTTTGCCTGTTTGGTGGGCCCAACTGCCATAGCTATTGTGGGCTGGCGCAGATTCTTCAGCTTGGCTGGGCGCATTTACTTTTTGCCAATTTATGGTCTTTTGAGATCTCTGAGGAATCGATTTTTGGGTGAACCACCCACCGCATAGGCTGACCCGGTTCTGACACTTTAGCCAATTACCTTATGACCCAATATGACCTAATCAAACACCTGAGTTGGCACCAATGCTTTTCTCTGATCCTCATCGGCTGTGGTGTTCCGGTCTATTTTTATTTGGGATTTCATCTACCAATTTTTACAGATGAAGTGGCATGGAAGATTGCCAGTTCACGATATCAAGTAGATCAAGGCTTGTCCGTATCTCTATTGCCTCTCTGCTCCGCAAAGGCCTTTCTCACCAAAGTGCCTTCTGTTTTTGTTCCGGCAGCCCTTCTCGAATCATTCCTGTATCAGGATCTCTCAAATCTTATTAAGCTCCGGTGGTACGGAAGCATTTCTCTCGCTCTGTTTTTTTTGTCTGTTTTTGTTTTGTGTTATATCGTGAACTTAGGGCACCGGCCGCACTCAATACTCAACTCTTTCATTACGTCC
>RFNT01000097.1 GCA_009927045.1 bacterium
CATATAGGTTCCGCCCCCCACCAGGTTCCAAGGGACGCAAATTGCTCGCCACTGGGATCCCCCGTCCCAGTATGATTATTGGGTTCGCCAGGGCCCCAATAGGTCCAATTCAACGGTTCTCCGGTGACGGATTGCCAGTTTCCTTCCTGAGCCAGATCAGTCATCCCCAGCCAGATACTTTGGTTGTAGCCACTGATCAGGCTTACAACGAGGTTGTATTCTTGTTCATCATTAATAACGACTAAGTGACCGCCTTCGGGATATTCCTGGATAGGAGGGGCTGAGTAACGGGCTTGGCTAAAGCCCATGGCATTGGCGATGAAGCAATAGAAGTGGCCATCTTTGTGAGCGTAAGTAGTGCAACCGGCGAGGTTGCCGCCATCGCAGTAGCCATATGAGCAGCTATTTGAAGTACAGTCGTAAGAGTTCGAGCAAGCACTTCCTGTTGCACCACCAGCAGTGCAAGTGCCGCTGCTGCAGGCCCCAGAGGTACACGCTGAATCGCTAGTGCAGCTATTTCCATTCCCATATTGGCAGGAGCCATCGTCGGAGTTGGCGGAAGGGTTGTAGTTGGAGGCCATGAGGTTGGTACAGCCTGAGATTTGGCAGGAGCCGTCGTCAGAGTTGGCGGAAGGGTTGTAGTTAGAGGCCATGGAGTCGGTGCAGCCTGAGATTTGGCAAGATCCGTCATCCGTATTTGCGCCGGAGTTGTAATTCATTGCGCTGGGATCCGTGCAGCCTGGATATTGGCAAGAGCCATCATCTGAAGAAGCCATGGGGTTGAAGTTATAAGCACTAGCGTTGGTGCAGCCATAAACTGGGAGGACACTGATGGGGATAGAGACGGTGTTGCTCTCACGTCCATAAGAGTCGATGCCTCGGACAGTGACTGTGAAATCTCCAAGGGAGTAGAAGTAGTAAGAGTTGCTGCCACTGTAGTAAGTGCTAAAAAAGCCATCGCCAAAGTTAAAGAGCCAAGAAGTGATATTGCCGGTGACTCCCAGAGCTGAGAAGTTCACAAAGAGCGGGAATGTGCCTGAAGCGACGTCGCTACTGGCAGTGATAACTGGAGCTGGAGGTTCTTGGAATGGGACTGAAGCAAATTCTTGTTCTGTGTTTTGTTCATCTTCTTGGAAAGAGAAGTTGAAGTCGAGAGTAGCTCCTGCAATGAGGGTACAGATACGAACGTTACAAGTTTCAAGAGCTCCTACTTGAGCTACTCCTGTTGCAGAAGAGCCAGCGCATTGTCCGTTTTGGCCACTAAAAGCTCCCGGGCCCCAGTAATAACTGAGCGGGGTGAGCTGGGCAGTAGTACTTTGAGTAGCGCCTTCTAAGACGATATCTCCGCACACTTCTTGTCCTGGCATTCCCACTAAACTGGGAGCCGTCATTTTGACAGAGGCCTTAGGAGTCATCGTAGCAAACATATAGACCGGGACTGAAGGGTTTGAGGGGAGTTGAGCGGAGCAAACGAGTGTGTTTTGGTCATCTAAGAGGCCTACCATACAGAGCGCGTTGGCTTGTTGATTGTCTTAGGTAAGCGTTCCTTGGTGAAATCCTGGAGCTGGGGAATTGAGTTGAGTTAAAGTGAGAACCCCCCACGCAGTAGCGGTGCTCTCATTGGTGAAGTCGGTTAATTGAGCAATGTTGAAAGTGCGTCCGTTACCTGCGGGAGTAAAAATAGCGGTTTGAATGGGAGCCTTAGTGGCGCTAGAGACCGTTGTGAAGTAGCCAGAAAACACGCCGCTCGTGAGTGTTTGAAAATACGATTCACTTTGAGTGGCTTGCTCCATGGCAAAGACCATATTGGGGTTAGTGCCATCGCCAGTAGCAACAAAGCTGTGATTACCGTAAAGGACGTTTAAATCTCCAAGTTCTGAAGGAGCACTTCCCACCGCATCGAGGCTTTCTGTGTTGCCATCGCAGCTGGTGTCTTCGCGGACATTATAAGAAGTGTTGAGCACTTCACGAGAGAATGATTGCAAGTCGATGTTTTCGACGAGTTGAAATCCAGAAGTGCCTGTTTGGAAGATGTGTGCAAAGCCTTCGGAAGCTTGGTTCGCGCTGCTGGGGTTTCTTGCCGAAGCTGGGCCTCGGCCTCTAAACCGAATCCCATTCCAGACTTTAGGCGATTGAGTCAGACACTGAGTCGCAGAGCTAGATACTGAGTAATAGTGGTTTGAGAAAAAGCTCATGAGGAAGATAAGCCCATCGGTGTAAATAGAAGGCCGCTTGTTGCGACCGGTAGAGACTGCACGATTGAAGCGACCGAGGACTTCATCACCGCTATCGATGAGGTTTTCAACGAATCCCGTTTTCTTTGAAGAATTTTTTACAGTGGCTTTATCTGTGGCGGTTTCACGATTGACTTGGAACACCGATTTGAATTCTCGGTTAGCTTGTTTGAGGCCTTTCAGGGGATTGTCTGAAATACAACGGGTGTTCTCACCGCAGGAAATCGACTGGCTCATGCGGTAACTGGAAAAAGCAGTGGAGGGGAGTGAGAGAATCAGAAGAGAACTCAAAAAACTAAGGCGCTCACCACGCCAAAGCCGACTCCAAAAAACAATGTGCTTACGTCCAACCATACGTACTACTTTGTTATCCTCATGTAACAGTATCGCTCGTTCACAGAACTGAATACAGGAATCAATTGTGGAGATTGCTGCACAATTCAGTGAATGTGGCGATGCTGATAGATCTTAGCAACTCATAAGGTTTTCCGAATGGCATTTGGCTTTGAGCCACTACTTTTTAGACAGTGTGAACCACCCACTCCCGGGGAACCCTCAAACGAGGTAAAGTCACGCCTTCAGGACGTCTTTTTCCAACAGCAATGACCATAGGGATGAGCGCGTGTCGAGGCAGGTTTAAAAGCTTCCGAATCCTGCGGCTATCTATCCCTTCCATTGGGCAGGTATCGAATCCAAAGCTCCGGATGGCCAACATGAAATTTTCGCATGCTAAAGCCGTGGTCTTGGTTGCCCAGAGTTTCATATCGTTATTGCCAAAGGGCTCTCGAGCCATGGGTTTAGAAAGTCCCATAAAAAAGCTGATGAGCTTTTTGAAAGGTCCCCATACTCCACACGGCCCTTGATCATACATGAGTGGGGCCAAATGGTTGTAATACTGCCAAGCTGCCTTGGGAATTCGTGTTCCACTTTCCTCAGCTGCTTTCAATTGGTCTTTTAAGCACTTCAAATTACGTTTCCAAGTATCCGTGCGGGCAACACACACAACGAGTTCAGCTGCAGTAACGGCCGCGGCCTGGCTCATGCAGCATTCCACAAGTTTCTTTTTTTTCTCCGCTTGAGTCACCCGGTAAAATTCCCATGGCTGCAAGTTCGAGGAATTGGGAGCCAATAGAGCTAAATCGAACGCTTTCTGCAGGATCTCAGGCGGCACTGGAACGGGTTCAAAGAGCCGAATACTCCTTCGGTTTCTATTGTATGAATCAGCGATTCAGAGGGAATTTCAGGTGCCATCCGGGTCCTCCTGCAAACGGTTTAAAAGGGTGGTGATCACTCGCTCGTGAAGCGGGCGGATGCATGTGAAGTACCACTTGCCCAATCGATTCTTGAACTGGATTCGGTTTCCAAAAATCACTTGCTGAGCATTTCTATCCAGAAAGATCGAAATATGAGAACGAAATGTGGGGTCTTCAAATGAGTAAATGACTTCATCAGGAAGGCTTGCACACTTTTGAAGTGCTTCACATGGAGTGTCTGAAATCCCAGCGGACCTAGGACGATTTCTTTCACCGTGAACAGGACTTTCAATCCCGGAGGGCACCGGTCTACTAATCTGTGAACCATGTCCTGAGCCTGCGTGTCCTGAGAAATGGGGCAATGTATCGCGAACGCCTCTTCGTGATCGCATTGGGGGAGTGTAGTCCTGAGCTGGGAATTCAGTGGCAAAGGGCGAGGAACCACTGGGGAAGGCGAGCTCAATCGCATACGCGGTCCTTGAACGCTTCAGCAGCTTGAGTGATGTGAGTCAGTCGCTTTTTATCCATTTTTTGAACGGAACGAGCCATCATACTGAGGCGAGGATTTTTCAAGAAAAAAGCTTCATGCTTTTTAATGAACCCCCAAAACAAACCATCGGCAATATCACACCAGGGACCCTTTTTAAAATCGCTCATCTTCAACAGATAATTAGATCCGCAAAAATAAGGTTTCGTCGTAAAAATGCCGCCATCAGAAAAAAGAGCCATACCGTAGACATTGGGTCCCATCACCCAATCTGAGGAGTCTACAAACATTTCCATGAACCAGCGGTGGGCTTCGGTAGGTTCAATTTCACAGAGTAACATGTAATTGCCCAAAACCATGAGCCGTTCAATATGATGGGCATAGCCTAAACGTACACTTTTTTGAATGGCTGCATCCAAAGGCGGCAGTCCGGTGGTGCCATCGTACCACGCTCGACTCAGTTTGCGTTTATGGTTCCAAAAATTCAATGTGTCTTCTTGTTCGCTAAAGTTCTGGTAAATGCCACGGACAAATTCTCTCCAACCAATCACTTGGCGAACGAATCCTTCAAGAGAGTTGAGCGGGATTTTCTTTTGGACTGCAGAGCTCGTTACCGTTTCTACCACATCCTGGGGAGTTAGCAGCCCCAAGTTCAAGATAGGCGAAATGACGGAGTGATACACAAAATCTGATTGCTCTGTCATGGCATCTTCATAATCTCCAAAGTGCTTGAGACGTTCTTCAATAAACTCGTTCAGCCAAGCCAAAGCTTCTTTGCGGGTCGTGGGAAGCCAGAAGTTGTCAGATTTTCCAGGATGGTCCTTGAAGAGCTGTTCCATTAATTCCGATACCGCTTTGAATTCCAGGCTCTTCTTAGGGAGCGTGGGGCGAGGGACTTCCAGCACTGATTTGAGAGGCTTTCGGTTTTCAGTATCAAAACTCCACTTGCCACCCAAAGGTTGATTTTTAGAGTCCGTGAGTATCTGTAGACGCTTCCTTTGACGCTCATAAAACGTTTTCATGAACGGTTTTTTGGAAGATTTCAAATAATCTGCAAAATCTAATCGAGAAGTGAGGAACATCGGGGTGGCTTGGAGGTCGAGTTCTACTTTGTTTTTTTTACACCAGGCGAGTAGTCGGGTTTCCATGAACTTGTCTTCAATTTCAAAAGCCAACAAATGAGTCACTCGGTGTTTTTTTACGAATTGAGCTAGTTTATCTTCATAACTCAACGCTTTGTTTTTGGGAGTGAGCCTTTCATAATGCACTTCGCTGCCCAAAGCTTCGAGTTCCTGAGCGTAACGGCGCATCGCTACTAAAAAAAGAAGAATTTTATGCTTGTGGTACTTAAAGTGAGTGCACAGTTCATAATCCTCAGCCATGAAAACCAAATTCGGTGCCTGCTTTTTATTTAAGTGGTTAGGGAAAAGTTGATTCCCCAAAATAAGCCAAGCTGACTTCATGTAAGCTCCGCATGGTGTTTGAGATCCGCAAGAGAAACAAATTCCAGTGCCGATTCATGAGTGGCTAATAAATCCACTGCGGGAGCCACTCCGGCAGCTAAAGCCTCTTTCCAACGGAGCACACACAAGCACCAGCAATCTCCGGCTTTTAAGCCTGGAAAATCATATTCTGGGTGCGGAGTGACCAAATCGTTACCGCGTCTCAATGAAAAATCTAAAAATTCCTGGGTGACACGCGCGCAAACCACGTGTCGGCCTCGATCTTGAGCACTCGTTCGACAAAACCCATCTCGGAAGAATCCCGTTCGGTATTTGCTGCAGCAAGGCTCTAGCGCAGTTCCTAAAACATTTTTTTGGGATTGTTGTTCCATAGTATACTGAAGTTTAGAAAACCTTCGGAAGTCTAGCTAAATTCGCCTATGTTGACCACTCACTTTTTACCTGCGTCGCCCGGTTCACCAGAGGAACAGGTCCTCATGACCGGATCTACTGGAGCGTGGGAGCTTAAAAAAGTAGTTTGGAAAAAGGGGGGAGAGCAGTACACGGCACCAGAGAACATCAGTATCAAAGTACCGTTAGAAGGGGGACCCGTCAGCTGGGTTCATGGCAAACGGATTCGAGAATCTCAACTCTTTGAACCGTTCACTTTTGAGGCAGGAGTTCCTGTGCAGGTGAACTTAGTCAGTACGATTCAACTGGTGGAGCTGAATTTCATCAAAAAAATTCATCGAGGAGCCTTGTACCCAACGGTGTGCAGGAAAGATGAGGAATTGCAACTTCCGGTCGCTGGTTCGGACCATTTTATTTATTTGCTGTCGGGTGAAATAAAGTGTTCCGATCGGCAAAATCCCCAAGCTTATGCATTGAAGGCCCACGATCTCTTGGTGGTGACTCGTTCCCAATTAAAAAAGGAATATCTCAACTTAAAAGTATGGGGAAGTTCCACTCAATCTCGGTTTTTATGGGGAGTTCTCCACTTGGCGAATCACCAGTGACCGAAGCTCTGTCATCTCTTCCATCGCAAAGCGGACGCCCTCGCGACCTAAACCGCTATCTCGCACGCCACCATAAGGCATGGTATCCGATCGCCAAGAAGGGACTTCATTGATAGTTACTCCTCCGGTTTCCAGAGTATCCCACGCTAAAAGCGTATGAGATAGGTTTTGAGTGAATACGCCTGCTTGAAGCCCAAACCGACCTGAGTTGGCTAATTTCAAAGCTTGAGAGAAATCGGGCACGGACTGTAAAGTCACCACGGGTCCAAATGCTTCCTCACAACTGAGAGGTTCCGTATCGGGAACGTTTTCAATGAGAGTGGGTTGTAAAAGGCTGCCAGTTCTTTTCCCCCCACACAACAGGGTGGCACCTTTGGAAATCGCTTGCTGGATCCAGCGCTCCAAGCGAATGGCATCTTGTTCAGAAATCAGAGGGCCTACTTGCGTGGTCTCAAGTTTAGGATCGCCGGTGAGGAGTTTGTGGGTGGCTTCTACTAATCGGGTTTTAAAATCGGTGTAAATGGCAGCATGAACGAAAAGGCGCTGGACACTGATACAGCTCTGTCCGGATTGTGAAAAAGCTCCAATCAGAATGCGTTCAATCGCATCTGGAATTACCGCGCTAGCATCTACAATACAGGGCGCATTCCCTCCTAATTCCAAAACAACTTTCTTTTTTCCAGCTCTGCTTTTGAGATCCCAACCCACGGAAGGTGAGCCAGTGAAACTGATGAGTTTGATCCGCTCATCCGTCGTGAACAACTCAGCACCCTCTCGAGGACACGGCAAAATAGAAAAAGCCCCGGGGGGCAGGTCCGTTTCCGCCAGAATCTCTCCTAGAATCAAACTGCTGATGGGAGTCCGAGTCGCCGGCTTTAGAATGAAGGGGCATCCCACCGCGATTGCAGGTGCCACTTTGTGAGCCGTTAAATTCAGAGGAAAATTAAACGGTGAAATGAAAGAACAAAGCCCGACAGGAACACGTTTCCAAAGTCCTTGATACCCTTTACCTCTGGCAGTGCCATCTAATCGAGTATGCGTTCCAGCCAAATGCTCGCAGGTTTCCAGTGCTGCAGTGAAGGTATCTATTAAACGACCCACTTCAGCTCGAGCATCTTTGATGGGCTTACCCACTTCGATACAGAGGATCTGAGCTAATTCTTCCTTGCGCTCTTGAAACCGATTGAGACAGTGGCTTAAAATTTTTTTTCTTTCAAAAAGAGTTTGACGAGAAAGAGCCGGAAGCGCTTGGACACCAGCGGCGATGGCCTGTTCGATGTCCTTGGGCGTAGCAATTGAGATTTCAGAAACGGGTGCTTGAGTATATTTATCAATGACAGCAACCGTTAGACCTCCCCATTGCGGTCGATTCGCTAAATAGAATGGATAACGCGTTTTCAGAGGTGTTAATGCGGTGCTCATAAGCCGTTTCCTTGCTGAGTTTCACTCAAGAATAAGCGAATTTTATCCGAAATAAAGTAAAGCCTCATCCCCCTGAAAGATTTCTATGAAAAAAATTCTCATAGCCTACGGAACTCGACCGGAATTGATCAAGCTGGCTCCGTTGATTCGAGCAGTGAATGACTCGTCAAGTCTAAAAGCGGTCACTTGTTCCACGGGACAACACCGTGAGCTCCTCCACCAAGTCCTCGAGTTTTTTGAGATTGAAAATCACCACACGCTCAACGTGATGAAACCTAATCAAGATTTGTTTGATGTGACTGGAAGTCTATTGTCTCAATTACGAGATGTTTTAGTGAAAGCAGCTCCCGATCTCGTACTGGTACAGGGAGATACGACAACCGCTTTTGTAACTGCCTTGTGTGCCAGCTATTTGAAGATTCCCATTGGACATGTTGAAGCGGGCCTGCGGACTTTCGATAAAGGTTCTCCGTTTCCCGAAGAACTCAATCGCACTTTGATTTCGAAATGTGCAGATTATCACTTCGCACCTACCGAGTTAGCGAAACAGAATCTCTTGAAAGAGGGAATTGAATCAAACCGAATCTTTAGAGTAGGAAACACTGGAGTCGATGCTCTTTTGTGGGCTGCAGGTGCTCAGACTCAAGATTCATTTTTGTCTCAGCTGCTCCCTTCACAAAAGAAGTGGATTCTTTTTACCAGCCATCGGCGAGAAAACTTCGGAGCTCCAATGGAGGCTCTGTTCTCCGCTGTCAGACAATTCGCTGAAAGCCACCCCCAGTGGCAAATTGTTTTTCCAGTTCATCCCAATCCCAATGTGAAACGATTAGCTCAAGAAAAGTTGGGCGATTGTTCAGGGATCACATTGCTAGAACCTCTCGACTTTGGGGATCTGGTGTGGGCCCTTCAGCGCGTGGCTTTTGTAGTCACGGATTCGGGTGGACTCCAAGAAGAAGCTCCCACGTTTGGAAAGCCGGTTTTAGTGATGCGCGAAACTACCGAGCGCACGGAAGCTATTACTGCGGGATGTGCTGAACTTGTCGGAGTAGAGCCTCAGAAATTACTTCACTGGATGGAACAATTGAGTCAGACGCAATCGCTCACTTATCAGCGCATGGCGCGGGCTCAAAATCCATTTGGTGATGGAACTGCGTCGCAGCAAATTGTTAAAATTTTAGAAACGTCATTCGCTAAAAAAACCGTTCAAGCCGCTTAAGGCTCTAGAGGTTTCCTTGAAAATAGCTGTCTTATTTTCCAAAAAAGCACCTCAGTTTATCAATCACTACCTGCGTTTGTTGGGCTACCTGGAAAAAAACCACGCTCAGGAAATGTTCTGGATGGATTTAGACGAACTGGCTAAGCATTCCAGTCATCAGTTCACTCGATTCGATCACGTCGTACTTCTTGCGGAGCTGGACTGGTTGAGTTCTGATCAACGACAGTGGTTAAAAAAACATCGGATTAACCCTGAAACCTTGAAAATGGATTGGGCTGCTCATCAGCGGGGAAGCCGGTTAGTTCAGTGCGAACCTCGAATTGTCTTTTCTCCTTCTCGAGATGCCAATCGCAAATGGAATTTCAGCTTATGGCAGTGTTTAAATCACCAACTGGCAACTCTGTTCATTTGCCAGGATCAGCAGGAATTAGAAAAAGGTGCTCCTTCGGGGGTGCAAAGTTTCTTTTCTCCCAGAAATCCCGATTTGCACGCAGAAGCTTTCATCAACGCCCAAGGGGTCATCAGTGGGGACTGGGAACCCTGTTTGTTTGCAAAAGCGAATGGCCGACCCTCCGTAAAGTTAAGTTCGGGACCCTCGGTATCAAATTCCTGGGGGATTCCAGAAGTGGATATTCGAAATAAAAGCCCTCAAGCTGTTTTTGAAGAGTGTCGGCAGTATCTGGTCCCCGTTCCAGTCGAGGTGTTGAATACTCAGTCGGTTCCGAAGCAAACGGTGTTGCATTTGACAACGCTCACCGATTTTTCCTATCTGCCGTTTCTTGTGGGGATGGCAGAGAATATAGCGAGGAAGAAACAAACTGAAATCCAGTTGCATGTGCTAGCATTAGATAAACAAGTGAAGCCATTCTTAGAGGGCAAGTACAAAGATTTTCTCACTGTTTATGAATTAGATGAACTGTGGGAACCCCAAGCTTTGCGGGCAATTGAATCCCGCTCGGTGGCTCTCAAAGCCTTTTCTTCTAAGCCAAAGCTTCTGGAGCATGTTCTGAAGAAGACTCAAGCCCCCGTCTTTCATTGTGATAGTGACGTCTATTTTTTTTCTTCTCCGGAAAATTTACTCCAGACATTTGGAGGAGGAGTCACCGTACTGTTTCCCCATTGGAACGATGTCTTTCCAGCAGGCAAACTAGATGGGCTTTACAATGCAGGAATGGTAGGTGTGAAACCGGGCAGTGAGCCTTTTTTAAAGTGGTGGTCTGAACGCTGCCTAGAAGATTGTCGGTTAGAGCCCAGTGAGGGTCTCGTAGCGGATCAGGGTTACTTAGATTTTGTGCCCATTCTGTTTGATGGAGTCACTGTGTATCGAAAAAGAGATCACAACGTGGGCAGATGGAATCTGAAAACTTTGGGAGTGCATTGGGATAGTTCTTTTCAGAAGTTGCTCAATCGAGAGCAAAAACCGATTCAGACCTACCATGCAGCGTTTATTGATTCCTTTGGATTTTTTGAATTCAAATTCTGCTGGGATCAGCTAACGACTTTCTTTTCCGGATTTTCTCTACAACAAGCGAATCCCGCTTTTATTGAGAATGTTTTGGTTCAGCAACAAGGGCACTGGTTGAGTTTGGCTCGGGCTTTAAAATGGAAACGAACTCGTCGGGACCAACCTTCGTTTTTTTGGGTTCAAGGGTTAGGGCGTGAATTACTGGACTGGGCCCTCACCAGTCGAAATAGGTTCTTGGAATGGAAAACAACCGTCCGTCAAAGCGTCTTTTAATCATGTAAAATCAGGGGGTTGTATCCCCGTTTCTGAAAAGCTCTCAAAATCGACTTAAGTTGTTGGAATCGCGTAAAATAACGGGCTTTTCATTGCCTTTGATGGCCCTTCGTGTTACCACCTTGCCCATGTCTGACAGGATTCCGGATTCCCAAGAAAATCTGGGGCTCAATACGCCTCCAGATCCCAAGAAACCCGAAAAGAAACGGGCTCGTTTGCCTGCCTGGTCAACGCGTAATGGTCTGTGGTCGTGGATTCTGTTTGGCGTGGGGCTGATCTTGCTGGTGTCTGTTTATTCCAAGCCTGAGCTTGCAGCAAAAGAAATTCCCTACAGTGAATTCCGAGCAAAAATAAAAGCCGGCGAAATTCAACAAGTGATTTTATCACCGACTTTGGTGAAAGGATTCTCCTCTCCACAGGGGCAAAAAGCGACTGCCTTGTTTGTCAGCATTCCAGTAGAAGATTCCAAACTCATCGAGTTAATGGAAGCACAGGGCATTCGTTACGAACAAGAGAACGTGGCTTTAAAAAATCTGTTTTTGCATTGGGTGCTACCGTTCTTAGTATTGCTTGTTTTGTGGCGATTTGTATTTGCGCGCGCTTTCAAAGTGGGGCCTGGGGCAGGCTTCATGAGTTTTGGTAAAAATCGAGCCAAATTGGTTTCCGAGGATTCCAAAAAAGTCGTTTTTTCAGATGTCGCCGGGTGTGATGAAGCAAAAGAAGAGCTCGCCGAAATCATCGATTTCTTAAAAACCCCTCAGAAGTTCCGTTCGATTGGTGGAAAAATACCCAAAGGCATTTTATTAGTGGGTCCTCCCGGCACAGGGAAAACCCTTCTAGCAAAAGCGGTCGCGGGTGAAGCCAATGTTCCTTTCTTCAGTTTGAGCGGATCTGAATTTGTCGAAATGTTTGTGGGCGTTGGTGCTGCGCGAGTGCGTGATCTCTTCGGGCAAGCTATTGAGAAAAGTCCCTGCATTATTTTCATCGATGAGTTGGATGCCATTGGAAAAGTTCGCAGCGCAGTTTCTCCGATGGGTGGCCATGACGAAAGAGAGCAAACACTCAATCAGTTGTTAGTGGAGATGGACGGCTTCGACTCTCGGTCGGGTGTGATCATCATGGCTGCTACGAATCGTCCGGAAACCTTGGATCCTGCTCTCATGCGGGCTGGGAGATTCGATCGTCAAGTCGTCGTGGATCGTCCAGACATCAAAGGCCGGGAAGCTATTCTCCAAATCCATAGCCGAACTGTGAAACTTGCGGAAAATGTGGACCTCAAAGTGGTGGCTGCTCGAACACCGGGTTTTGTGGGAGCAGATCTTGCGAATGTGGTGAATGAAGCTGCGCTTTTAGCAGTTCGAAAAAACAAAACACTAGTTGATTTATCGGATTTTGAAGATGCTGTAGATCGAGTCGTGGCTGGTCTGCAAAAAAAGACTCGTGTGATGAGCCCCATTGAGAAGAAAATAGTGGCTTATCATGAAATGGGGCATGCGCTAGTAGCTCATTTCACTCCAGGAACGGATCCCGTTCATAAAGTTTCCGTAATTCCCCGAGGCTTTGGAGCTTTGGGATTTACGATGACTTTGCCAAAAGAAGACCGCTATTTGATGACACGATCCGAGTTGCTTGCTCGCATCGATATTCTTTACGGGGGCCGAGTCGCTGAAGAAATCGTATTTCAGGAAATTTCTACAGGCGCACAAGATGATATTCAAAAAGCTACAGATATCGCCAAACGCATGGTCATGGAATATGGAATGAGTGCAGAGTGTGGACAAAGAAGCTTTTCTCCTGAGCGCTCCAGTTTCATTCAGAGTCCTGTAGGCCTCAGTTCCGTTCGAGAGTACAGCGACGCGATTGCGGAAAAAATTGACCAGGAGATTTCTCAGATTTTGAAAGAGTCGTATCAACGAGTAACCCTTCTTTTGCAATCCAGGCGGAAGCTGTTGGAGCATTTAGCTGCCGTTCTCATGGACAAAGAAGTGATGGAGGGGAAGGAATTAGAAGATTTGATGAACGACTTTAATCAAAAACAGCAGGAAGTGGTTCCTTCATCCACGCGCACAGCGCCCGCACAAGGCGCAAGTGCTCGGGGCAGGAGGAGCTAGGACGTCCAGCTGAAATTTAAACGATGTAAAAACTCAGTAGGAGGATGCAATGTTAGACATGTCATGGAAATGGAAGCTCAACGATAAAAGAACTCAGGATCGGTATGTGGAGCGAGGGCTTCTTGAGAAAGATAAAGTACAAGGCGCTCTTAAAAACCTCCCAGATCTATCAGCGCAAGCTACTTGGGTGGAGATGGATATGGAAGAAGGACAAGTCAGTGAAAGTGAAAACACTGGGTCCTCTGAACATGCTTCCGGAGAGTCGCACACTTGAAAAACGACGGCGTTCCTATAGTTCGTGAAGGCATCCCATTCCTGCTGGTGTTTTTGGCCGGGGCCATTGGGTTTTGGCTCGGAGGGATTTGGCCACTCACGCTCTTGTTCCTGTTTTTAACAGGATTCAGTGCTTATTTCTTTCGGAACCCGGAACGATTACCGCCGATTGGATCCTCATTGGTGGCATCTCCTGCGGATGGAAAAGTGATCTATGTGGGTCCAGCTCGCGAACCTGAGTTTCTCAATGAAGAAATGATCAAAGTGAGCATTTTCATGTCGCTGTTTGATGTGCATGTGAACCGAGTCCCTATCGATGGAACGGTTCGAGACATGAAGTACCACAAGGGAAGATTTCTGGCGGCTTCTGAAGATCGTGCTTCCGAAGAAAATGAAAGAAATGCAATGCTGATTGAGACCGCTCGCGGCCAAAAGTTGGTTCTCGTCCAAGTGGCGGGACTCATCGCACGCCGGATTGTGTGCTATCCCGGCATTGGCGCTTACATTCTCAAAGGACAACGGATGGGCCTCATTCGGTTTGGCTCCCGTTGTGACATGTTTTTTCCCCAAGGCACTCAGATTGTTGTCAAGAAAGGGGATCAAGTGGCTGGTGGAGAAACTATCTTGGCCCAGTTGAAGGAGGGGTGAGCCATGACACCACAGAAGAATCGGCAGTACATTTTGGTGCTCCCCAGTATCTTTACTACCGGCAATCTCTTCTGTGGCTTCTTCGCCATTATCAATTCCTTCTCCCATCAATTTGAAAACGCTAGTTTTGCCATTTTCTTTGCCGGGGTATTCGATGTTTTGGACGGCAGAGTAGCTCGGATTACGAAGAGCCAAAGCAAGTTTGGTATTGAGTACGATTCGATTGCGGATGTTGTTTCCTTTGGCTTGGCTCCGGCCGTGATGACCTATGTCTGGGTTTTAGAACCGTTTGGCCGTTTAGGATGGGCGGGTGCTTTTTTCTTTTGTGCGTGTGGGGCGCTCCGTTTGGCACGGTTTAATACGATTTCGGAAGAAGTTCCTAAAAGCTACTTTGTCGGACTTCCTATTCCTGCTGCGGCCAATATGGTAGCGGCCAGCTTTTTAGCATACAAAGAGCTCCAATTCCCTTGGGTTGAGGAAATCATGTTGGGGATCCTCTTCTTTTTGGGATCGCTCATGGTAAGTACCATTCGATTCAGAAGTGTTAAGGATTTTGATCTTCGTCATCCACGGAGTTTCATTTATCTCGTTGCGGTTGTTTTGGTGTTTGTTGCTTTTGCCTGGAAATATGAAGTCGCGTTAGCTGCTGTGATAGGGGGCTATGTTTTGTGGGGCCCTCTGAGAGAGCTTTTGAGTCGGGTGAAGCGGTCCCAAAATTCTAAAAAGATGATAGCAGAGGAAAAACTATGAGTACCTCTTATTTGGAATCTATTCAGTCTTTAGCGATTGTAGGAGCCACTGGGTTAGTGGGAACTGAATTTCTAGAATTGCTGGCGGAACGAAAAATTAAAATCCCACAGATCAAGCTTTTAGCTTCCTCTGAATCTGATGGTGTTTCGATAGCTGCGGGGGGCGAACTTGGGGCCACCGTAGAAACTCTGAAGCCCCAGTCATTCAAAGGGGTCGAAGTAGCCTTTTTCTCCGTCCCGAATGAAGTCACTGAGACGTTTGTTCCTCATGCAGTCAAAGCGGGGGCTCTCGTCATTGATGATTCTTCGACGTATCGTTTGCAAGACTCAGTACCTCTTGTAGTTCCCGAAGTGAATCCGCAAGTCTTGAGGCAGTTCAGCGGACAAATCATAGCAACTCCCAATTGTACGGTGACTCCTTTAGTTTTGGCACTTAAACCGCTCTTAGACGAATATGGCCTGAAACGTGTCGTAGTATCGACTTATCAGTCAGTTTCCGGAGCAGGACGCGCGGCCTATGAAGAGTTGTCTCGACAAACTGCAGCCCTTTTAAATGGACAGCATGAGCAAGCCCAGGTTTTTCCGCATCGGATTGCATTTAATTGCTTACCGCAAATTGGAAGTGAATTGCCCAATGGAAATACTGGTGAAGAAGAAAAAATGGTTCGGGAAACTCGGAAAGTATTGGGATTGCCTGAACTGGCGATTTCAGCTTTTTGTGTGCGCGTACCTACGTTTTTCGGGCATGGGCTCAGTGTCAATGTGGAGTTGAAGGAAGAATTCAAAGACATCACTGAGATTCGAGAGCTGTTGAATGAAGCAAGCGGACTCAAAGTATTGGATAAACCCTCTCATCATATTTATCCCACGGGTGTTGAGGCGGCTGGCAGTGATGATACTTTTGTGGGTAGAGTCAAACGGGATCACTCAGTAAAATCGGGGCTCAATTTTTGGCTAATCACCGATAATATTCGAAAAGGTGCAGCACTCAATGCGCTTCAAATCCTCGACACCTTATTGAAATACCGAAGAATGAGTTGATTCTCCGTGAAGTTAGACAATATTTTACTCACGATTGAATACGACGGGACTCGATTTTCGGGTTGGCAGCGACAAGCGACTGATCCCAGTATCCAAGCCACTATCGAAGATGTGCTTCGGGAATTTACGGGCCGAAAAATCGTCTTATACGGGGCTAGTCGAACTGATGCCGGAGTCCATGCAAAGGGACAAATGGCCAACTTTGAGACTCTCCCCAAAATGGCTCCTGATAAGTGGGCCCGCTTTTTAAATTCCGCTCTCCCACGGTCCATCCGCATCATCAATTCTCAAAAAGTGGCAGAGCGGTTTCACGCACAAAAAATGGCGGTTTCAAAAGTGTATGAGTATCGGCTCATGCAGAGAAATTGTCCAAGCGCTTTGGACCCCACCGTGGCATTTTACCCTATGCCTTTAAATTGGGAGGCCATTCGCGAGGCAATGGGCTTCTTTATCGGAGAACACGACTTCAAAGCCTTTCAGGGAGCTCGAGCCTCGGTTCTTACCACCGTTCGAAAAATCACTCGATTCGATCTATTTGAAGAGGGAAATGGCCTGTACCGCTTTGAGATCGAGGGGAATGGTTTTCTCAAACAAATGGTGCGAGCTATCATTGGTACTTTGATAGAAGTAGGGGCAGGCAAGCGCAGTATTGAGAGTGTGCAATCGATCATCACTAGCAGAGATCGCCGCCAAGCAGGTTATACAGCAGATGCCGCCGGACTGTGTTTAGTGCGAGTGAATTATTCCCATGACGGAGTTTTTAGCGGTTCAGAAAAGGCTATGCCCGTGGCGGGTTCAGTGGCATTCTGAAGGCGTATGACGAGGGAATATCCGAAATACCGCTTCAGTTGGCTTTGTGGAGTGTTTGTGGCCCTCGCGCATTGGGGAATACTCCGTGTAACGTGGGTCAATCTGGATTGGCCACGCTCGGTCAGAAATTTAAAAGATCAAGCCATAGAGCTTGTGAGCCCCGATTCCTTAACAAGTCAGAGGAAGCAAGTCGTACAATCCTCTCAAATCGAATCTTCCAAAGACAAATCAGGGGAAGCTCGATATGCGGGTGCTTTCCAACAACGAGTCCCACAGGAAATGCAAAGTTCACTCAAAGGGGCTTTTGAAGAAGGGCAACTAGCGGAAATTCCTGAAACGCCCGAACTCTCAGAGGAAGGCGATGCGAATGCCGCTCCGCCATTAAAAAACCTCCTGAAACTTGGACGCAGTCCTCATGCGCTTTCCAAAGATATTCCGTACGGCAATCAAACATTACTCAACACGGATAAGGTCCGTTATGCATCTTTCATTAATCGGATTGCTGATGAAATTTACTCACCTTGGGTAGACGCAGCAGAAAAGGCTCTGAAAGATTTTGTAGTGGAAAGAAGAAGCATAGAACCCAATTTATATATCACTCGACTACGAATTACTTTGGATAACTCGGGTTCTGTGCAGGGGATCCAAGTCTTACAAAGTTGTGGGATTACAGAGCTCGATGAAGCTCCGAAGCGGGCGTTTTGGGATGCGGAGCCCTTTCCCAATCCCCCCGGACAGCTCTTAGATTCTGATGGATTTATTCGACTCACTTACGAGTTTCAATTCGAGTGGAAAAATTCAGGTTTTAATATCATTCCTTGGAAAATTTGAAACCGCACTCTTTTTCTGGGAGCACTAATGTTCGGTCTTTAATATCTCCAGGCGTGATAGGAAAAAACCGACAGATATTGGGTCTGTCTTCATACACGCTACACAAATGGGAGCTTTCATCCCAATGAGGACATTGAAAGAGGAGTTTACAGCTGGCCCCACAGGATACACACCCGCCCTGAAGTTGATATTTGTTTTGTAAAAAACGACACAACGGTGGGAAAATACTCAAAGTCACTCTACGGAACTTGCCCCAAATGAGTGTTCGCCCTTTACTGGATCCAAAGCCCTCTCGACTTAAACAGATTTTAAAAAAGGGTGGGAAACGTTCAGCATTATAAACGCTGCGCCTCAGCCATCTCCATCGAATCCAGGCATGTCTCATGGGGATTTTCCTAGTTCCTGAGGAGTGATTAAAATTTCTTTGCGCAGTTCGAGCGTTAAAATCCGTAGGAAAGAAACAAAAACAGCTGCAATGATGGGCCCCAGAAAAATACCGGTCGGCCCTAGTAGGTGAATGGCACCAAACACACTCACCAGTGCTAAGAAAGGATGCATTTGAGCATGATCTTTCATAACCCAAGGGCGCACAATATTATCTGCGACAGAGACCCCAACTCCGCCCAACAACATGATGGTCGCCGAAACCGGTTGGTTTTGACTGAGTAAATAGAGAACTGCTCCTACCCAAATAGGAGCTGAACCGACAAAAGGAATCATCCCCGCAATGAGGGTCATCATTGCAATAAAGACCGGGTTTGGGAGGGAAAGAATGAAAAAGAGAAGTCCCATCATCAGCCCCTGCACCAAACCACTCATAAAAAGTCCAAGAACGACTCCACGGCAGGATTTTTCAAAGGTGTGATACAGCTCTTCCGATTTCTCAGGCTTGAGTGGCGACAAATTGGCCAGAAAGCGCAAAAACCGATTTCCATCAGTGAGAAAAAAGAAAGTCGATAAAAGCACCACAGCTCCGGCGATGAGAAGTCCGGGCATGCTGGAAAAAAAACCTGCAATCAGTCCCGACATTTTTTCCACAACAAAAGCCAAAAAACTAAGAGATTGTTCTTTAAGAAATTCACGACTCACAGGAATCATACTTCCCAACAGCGTGATGGTCCGCTTAATCAATGGATTTTCTGCCAAATCCTCTATGGTTTGTCCGTCTTTGAGTAAACGCAACCGTGTTACTAAGTGGAGTAATCGAAACGTGGCCGTATAAAACAGAAGAATCACTGGAAGTAAAATACCCGCAGTCAAAAGACTCGTGACCATCAGACTGGAGGTTCGGGGACTGAAGTACTTTCTAAAAAAAAGATAAAACGGATAAGCCAAAATAGCTGCAACTCCCCCTAATAAAATGGGAAGAATGAAAGGGGCCATCATATACACAAAAAGAGCAGTGAGTCCTAACCCTAAACCGACTTGAATCAGACCACGCCACTTGGTGTTGGAATCCATAAGTTCATACTATAGCGGTTGGAATCGCACCTTGCAGCAGCTAAAACGGAACAAGTCAGGTATTATTTCCGATCATGAACCTAAAACTTGTTTTGCGCTGCTTCCTGCTTCTGTCCATGATTGAATTCGCCGCGGAGGCAACGATTTCTAACGATGTCCCGCCGCTTTTGCCCAATGCTGAATGGGTGGAAAGGATTGAGGCTTATGGTTGCAGTGCTCGGACGTTTCGAGCCTTTCAGCCTCAAAGCCATGCCGATCTTTTAGAGGCCTTAATGGTTTACGCGGATGCGGATTGCAAAGGGCCCGATTGGCTGCTCGATGAGCGCGAGATTTTAGGAAGAAGCTATTTACAAAGTGAAGCGCGCGCCTTTGCTTTGCTCAGTTCCAACTCGCCACTAGTTTTATTGGGGCAATCGGCTCAATCGATCCGCTTTTTCCAATGCGGAAGGAAGACGCATTTTTTCAGGTCCGCAAATTTATGGTGAGTTGAATCTCAATTCCCAAATGGTCAGTGGAGGCGATTGGGGAATCGCTCTTTCATTGACTCCTGGTTTTGCACTCGCCCATCAAAATCGCTCTGACGTTGTGGGAAAGTTTTATTTTCAGGAAGGCTACCTCAAAGGGGGGTATCGGAGAACTGAGCTGGTGGTCGGACGCGTTTCGGAGCGCTTTGGAGAAGCTGAGAATGGAAACCTCATTTTATCGGGAGCGCACCAGCCTTTGGATATGATCAAGTTTGCTATTCGACCGCATTGGATTCGTCCCTTGTCTTTCCTTGGCCCAGTGACCTTCCAAACCTGGCTAGCTTCAGATAACAGTGGGATTGGAAGAAAAAATGCCCAGCTGTGGGGATTTCAGTTAGGCATGCGGCCATTGACGTTCTTTGAGTGGGGATTTTTGAATCTCATGCAGTTCGGTGGACAAGGATCGCCTAGCTTGGATTTCGGAGACACTCTTGCCATGCTCGCCGGTTCTCAAAATGAAAGACTCAAGGAAAAGCGGCATCAAAGTTATGCTTTGCATTTGGGCTTCTGGGGGCCTCGGCAACAAGTAAAGGTCTACAATCAATTGCTCTTTGGTGCTTTAGGGCGTCTGGAAAATTGGTTTTCACAGGACATCAGTTGGCTTGTTGGTATCTGGTTACCCAAACTGGGGGAAGGGGATTTGCGTTTAGAGTGGGTGAGAACCCAACCCAGTGCTTATTCGGATGCGCGCTGGACTCAAGGCTGGTCCGTGGGTGGCACTCCTTTGGGGCATCCTATTGGAAACGACGGACAAGCACTTTATTTAGACTGGGGGCTATTCACGGTAAAAAAATGGAGACCCGAGCTCGGCTTGTCTTATGAAATCAGAAATCGGAGCGGTCGACTCAATGGATTGAAAAGTGAAACTCGTTGGGGAGTGGCACTGAGTGGGATCAAAAGATTTCAGGCCATTGAATTAGATTTACAGGTAAAAGCTCAAAGAATTGTGCAGAGAAACTATCTGGCAACTCCTGCAGAATGGGAAGTCGGAGCTTTTACGTTTCTGAGATATTCATTTCTCTAAAATAAGAACGGCACTGGGAATCCCAGTGCCGTCCGGCCTTCTCTTTTACTCGCAGAGAAAATTAATTATCGTTTCGAGAATTGGAATCGTTTACGGGCACCTTTTTGACCGTATTTTTTACGTTCCTTCATGCGAGGATCTCGAGTTAAAAGTCCTTCTTTTTTCAGTACAGGACGCAAACTTTCATCTAACTTAATCAGCGCTCGGCTGATTCCGTGAGCAAGCGCTCCGGCTTGTGCTGCAATCCCACCACCATTGACTCTGCCGTACAGTGAAACCCCTTTCACTTTATCGGTGAGTACGAGAGGTCTTAAAATTTGCATGCGCAAAACGTCTCGGGGAAAATACTGCTCCATAGATTGCTCATTGATTTCAATGGAGCCATCTCCTTTTGGAACTAAGCGCACTCTGGCGATAGCGGTTTTTCTGCGGCCAGTTGCTCTAATGAATTCTGTGGTAGCCATGCTTTACGATCTCCCTTGCGTGCTGTGCACTAAAGTAAATGGTACTGGTTTTTGAGCTGCGTGAGGATGTTCAGATCCTGTGTACACATGCAACTTAGCAAACCAATGACGGGCCATATGGCCTCTGCTTTTGGGCATCATTCTCCAAACTGCTTTTTCTACAATACGCTCCGGATGCGTTTCTAACATTCTTTTTGCAGTGACTGTTTTCAATCCGCCCGGAAAATTCGAGTGATGTTGATAGAGTTTTTGGTTCCATTTATCCCCGGTAAGCACCACTTTGTCCGCGTTGATGATGATCACGGAATCTCCAGTGTCATTGTTCGGGGTGAAGTGAGGATAGTGTTTTCCCATGAGAAGAACGGCTACTTGCGAAGCCAAACGTCCTAATGTTTGTCCGGAAGCATCGACCACTTTCCATTGAGAAACCCCTCCCTTTTTTGCAAAGAAGGTTTTTTCAACCAAAGGGAATCTTTTAGGGGCCGGAGCACCCTTCTTTTTTTCCTTTGATTCCAAAGGCTTATCAGCTTTTGGCGCCTTCTTGGGGCTGGTTTCTACGGCTGCCGTCTTTTTGGCTGCCGCTGGTTTTTTCGAAGTTTCTTTGTCCTGAGGACCTGTTTTCTTAGTATTTG
>RFNT01000242.1 GCA_009927045.1 bacterium
GTGAATGACCAACCCGCTGCTGAATGGTCACTCAATTCTGTGGTCTATGAATATCAGGTGGGCCTCACTGATCAGACTCCCAACCCCAATTGCAACAACGACCACGACGGCGATGGCTTATGTGAAGGTCAAGATGCCAACGACTCAAATTCTCGTATCGGTTTAGGTCCCATTTATGTGAATATCCCTACTCCTACTTTCAGCAAGGTTGAAGCAAACCCTTTGGCCGGAACAATCACTTTCGAAGGTACAGACTTGACTTCGCAAGGTGGTTTCTACGGCTATTACACGTACGGCTGGTGGTGGTATCGATACTACTGGGAATGTTATGAAGTAACCAGCACACGCATTGTGTGCCCCTATACTTTCGATGGCAGTTATTCGGGTCGTTTCATGACCTGGAATAACAGTTTCGATTTCAACCTGGAAATCAGAGGCTGCTCGGATCCCGCTGCTTCCAACTATACTCCTGGCGCCAACGTCAATGATGGCTCTTGTGACTACACTCCCATTTTAGTCGCCCATTGGAAGGTGATGGCACTAAATACAATGTCACTTGTCCTCCCAATGGTTGGTGTTTTGAAACTGACCAATACTTCTTAGCAGGTCAGTTCGAGCCGAACATTGATGCCACAGGCACCGGTGTTGCCCTAGACGGAAGAATGTTTGCGAATGGGGTTCCTGCTGATCAAGTAATTTTAGATAACGATACTGTCCTTCTAGCTCTCATGAATGGTGCTCATGGTTCCCTGTCTTTTATAGAAACTACAGGACGCCATTCTCTCAATCGAAACGGCAATGCTTCTATCACCACGGCAGATTACAAATTTGGAGCAGCCAGCGGCTTATTTGATGGTAGTAGCTCTTTGACTATCGAAAATCCAGGGGCTGATTTTGAGTTTACTGGTCCATTCACTATGGAAACTTGGGCTAAACTGAACAACCCTGGTAACCGCCAGTTTTTTGTCTACTCAGCAGAAGCTTATGGCGGACACAACTACGGGTTTGGACTAGAGAGATCACCCGACGGACGACCCATCAATGGAATTAGTTTCTTCTGGGGCTATTGGGGCTGGTATGGATTCTGGCTGCACACTTCTTATATTCCACCTGCCAACGAATGGCACCACTATGCTGTCACCCGAGATGCATCTCAAACTTGGAGAATTTTTGTAGACGGGGTGGAACAACCTTTCGAGGTGTGGCAAGAAAACTATTCCTACAGTCCTGGCATGCCGCTCTATGGCTCTTATTCCAAACTCATCGGCTACCTTGTAGATGGGCAACTAGATGACTTGCGAGTCACTAACACCAAAGCGGTTTACACAACCAACTTTACTCCTCCTCAAACTGAGTTGAGCTTTGGTGCCGTTTGCTACAACGATGGTTATCCCACCAATGATCTCGATGAAACGGGAACTGGTACCTGTTCTGGAGACGGTGTCTCCTACATTCGAGGAAGCAGCTCTTATACTGGTAGCCACAATGGCAGCTATTACATGGGTGGAGAATCAACTAATCTCAATGCTGATGGAACAGGATATTGGAATGGTGTTTTTTACATTCAAGGTCTTGCCACCACGCTTGATAGCAATGGTAATGGGACCTGGGGCTTCGATACGACTGCAACTCCTGGAATTACCCATTTGTCACTGCCTGGTTTTGTCGATAGTGCAGTCGCTGATGAAACGGTTACCTCTGAAAACTTTGTTTGGACTGCTCCTCGTTGGGGCTCCGCTCAGAAACGTAATATGTTAACGGGTGCAGTGATCAGCACACTCGCAATACCCAATGGCGTCGAACTCGTGAAAACCGGAGATTGGGTCTGGGCACTTCGAGTAGGAAGCTCAGGCGGTTACCGTATACACAGAAGCACAGATGCGATTACCACTTTCAATTCAGCTCATTTTTCAATGGGGTACGGCGTAGCAGCTTCCAATGGTTATTTGTGGTTGAGTCACCCCAGCTCCCCCATTTTAAATAAAGTAAATGCTGCTACGGGTGATCTTGTCACTAGTGTGAATTTATCTTCCACTATTAGTGGATCAATTACCAGCATTCGTACCGGTGCTAACAAAATAGCTCTTGTGAGTGGAGGGAAGCTCGTGTTTTTAGATATTGATACCCTCTCTGTTTTGAGATCGGTCCAGCTTCCCTCCTTCTCCAATTTCAATCCCAATGAAACTTGGCTCATGTCTCAAGGAGTGGATGCTTGGTTCTTATCTGGTGGTGGTGGTTCGGGCAAAAGTGTTTATCGCTACGACTATAAAACTAATACGGGCTTTACTGTCAATGTATCGATCGATTCTATCGAAGGCTGCGCCACCAACAGCACGGGTTTCTGGGTGCCCAGCACTTGGGGAAGCACTTTGTATCACATCACATTTGCAGGAGTAGTAGACCGTACTATTAATTTGGGGCAATTCGGTGCTACCAGTTATCCCAAAACTCGAATCGCTGTCGGTGAAACCGTGTGGCTTTCTACCTACAACCCCACTCTCCATTTGTTATCTTTCCCCCCGCTGACTTATTCGGGTGGCCAACCCACTCCCTAAACCCCTTTGGCAAGGCTAAGGCTACCCTCACCCCTCCTTCAACCATCGATCAATAATCTCTTCAAAATCTTTTGCGGGTCGCGCGCCTACGATGAAGACGCCATTCACTAAAAACGCTGGCGTTCCTCGCACTCCCATTGCCTTCCCTTCTTCAATGTCTTGATCCACAATTTTTTGCACTTTTTCGCTGTCGCGGTCTTTCTTCATGCGTTCCATATTCACACCCAGCTTTTTAGCGACTTGATCTAGATACGCTTCTTTTTCTTGGCCCAATGTCTGTTGGTTTTGAAACACTTCCGCTAACCACTGGGTCGCTTTATCTTTGCTTTGGAGTGCAATCGCTTCATAGGTTTTGGCAGCAGGGGTTGCTAGCGGGTGGAACGGCAACGGAAAGTGCTTGAACACGTACCGCACTTTATTTCCGTATTTTTTTCGGAGCTCTTCCATCGTAGTTTCAGCTCGGTAGCAAAACGGACACTGAATATCCGAATAGGCAACAATGGTGACGGGCGCTTTGGGATTTCCTAAAATGACTCGGGCAGTATCCACAGCGGGTTTCTTAGGGTTTTTAAACTCTTCTTCGCGACGAGCAATTTCATCGGCCGCTGTGGGTGCATTTTGGCGGGGCGGATTCAACACGCCTTGAAACTTCTGAGGGTGCTTTTTCATCACTTCCACCAGGATATCTGGATTCTCCATCAGAATTTTCTGGAGCTGGTCTTTATTAGTACAACTTACAACGAGAACTAATGCCACTACAGCACTCAGGATTTTCATAAGGCTCCTTTAATTGCAAAAAAGGGATGAGACTTAGAGAAAGTTTACTGTGAACCCCTCCTGTGTCAAGTACGAGCCCCTCGCCTATTTTGTCTAAACTCTCGACACTGGCACATGCGCCAGGCTCAGAATTGTGAAAAACATTCCATAATTGTTCCGTTGAAACTGATCTTTTTAATTCGCTAAAATGAGATCTGACTTAGGAACCTTTGGGGTCTTGGGGTCTCAAGAAAATTTAAAAGGAGCACGTATGAAGAAACCGCATGTTTGGTAGCTGCTCATCCTATCCACGACTGCAATGGCAACTCCACCCGCTACGCCTCCGGCCAGACGACTCACACGACAACAACTTGCGCAGGCGAGAATAAACTTTCATTTGGCCAATTCACGCCTTGAGGTTGCAAGCTCTAATTTGAATACCGTTTGTCGCGATCAAGAGAGACGCTTGAGAAATATCAACGCCACTCTTCAAGGCTCCAGCGGCAATCCGGGACTCATCAGTCAATTGAATAACCAACGAGCAGAACAAGTGGCGGACAGAGGCCCTTTCGTAGTGAATCTTCGAACAGCACTGGATGAGGCAGCCCAACTAGAGTTTATTGTGAAAAAAGAGAGGCAACCTGATATCAAGAGAGGTGTGCTAGCTGCTTATGCTGTGGTGATTGATCAACTGAGCCGCAATGTCGCACCAGCCACCCGAATCACGGAACTGAACAGCAAAAAGGCGGCTTTGGTCACAGCACTGGCTGATCTACAAACAGACGTCGACGCTAAACAAACCGCCTACAATGGTTGGAATACTGCAGCCGCACAAGCCCTTGTTACGTCTGCTAAAAACAAAAGGCTCTTGGGAGTCCGCTTGACGAGAGAGGAATCGAGGGCACTCGCCTATGAAGAGGCTTATCAAGGATTCCGAGCCAGTTCCGCATTACAGAAACTCAGTCTGGAAGCAGAGAAGCTCTTCTTCGAAGAAGAAATTTCAGATCTCAGTGCCACACCTCCCACTGTGACCTCGTTGGGAGTGCGCAACTCGGAGCTTGATATCAAAAAGGGAGATTTGGCCCGACTGCGTGGAGAAATTGCGCAACATCGAGAGAGAATCCGTGGCTTTGACAGAAGAATTGAAGATATCGATCGTCAACTGCTGCGGCTAACCGCTGCCGGTGGTCTGACCATTGATCCAATTTGCGCGCAATTAAATCCGTCTCCTGCACCGAACTGACGTTCGAAAGTCGCAGGGAGAACTCATGCTGGGGCCTTTTTTCCACAGGGGAAGGGGCCCCTGCTTTTTTCTAAATGAGTGTGATTGAAGTTTAACTGGTGGGTCTGACAGGGCTCGAACCTGTGACCTCTACCATGTCAAGGTAGCGCTCTAACCAACTGAGCTACAGACCCAAGAGAAGAGGCACTATAAGGGAATTCTCTTTTAATTTAAAGCTGATAATGGCGTTTCCTGCTTTTTAAGCAGCTTCAAAAAAAACAGAGAAAGCTCTTGAAACTCTTACCTTTTTTCAGATAATAAGACCGAACAATAACAGGAGTAACCCATGGGTTCAGATTTAATCACACATTTAAACGACACTAACTTTTCCGATGCAGTTGAAAAAAACCAAGGACCCATCTTGGTAGATTTTTGGGCCGAATGGTGCATGCCCTGCCGAGCGTTAGCTCCGGTGATTGATGAGCTAGCTCAGGAATTCAATGGAAAAGTGCGCTTTGCTAAACTCAATGTAGATGAAGCTCGAGAAATCCCCGCGAAGTTTGGAATTCGTGGAATCCCAACTTTGATTCTGTTTCAAGGGGGTAAAAAAGTGACAGAGTTAGTGGGCAATCAACCCAAAGAAAAAATCCGTGCGCTCCTGAGTTCCGTTCAAGCTTAATCGGTCTGTTCACTAAGAGATAAGTACGGGGCCCAAACGGCTTGTTCTTCACGCGCTCTGACTGTGCGGAGAATGCCTGGAAGCCAATGGGGCCTGCGAGGGGCTTTGAGAAGTGTAAAGCCAGCTTCTTGCACACTTCGGTGGCCTTTCTTTTGGTTGCACCGAATACACGCGGTCACAATATTATCCCAAGTTTTCTTTCCACCATGAACCACCGGATGCACGTGATCAAGCGTGAGTTCTTTTTCTGAATAAAAAGCATAGCAATACTGACATCGATACTCGTCCCTGGCATAGACATTGGCGCGAGAAAAGCGAATGACAGGAACATGCTTTTTCAAGTTCACCCATCTCCGCATGCGGATTACAGCGGGAACTTTGAATTGACGAGACACCGTATGCACTTGGGAAGCATACTCTTCTAAGATTTCTACTTTACCTTGGAAAATGAGAGAAAAAGCGCGTTGCCAGCTGACCACTCGAAGAGGTTCAAAACCTGCATTAAGCAAGAGGGTTTTCTGCATAACGATCCACTGCCAACAGTTTACGGGTTTGCGGACTCGGTTTGCAATCCTGTTTTTCTGCTGACTTCGTCTCCGAGCATAAAACTTGAGGTTTCGAGCGGAGGTAAGCTAGCGATATCCCTGCCCTCCACTTCACGTGCTAAAGAAGAAGTTTCGCCGACATAATCAATTCGTAAATCCCCTATTTTTACCCGAAGCACATGCCAAGGACCGCCCGAATGACCATTCACTACAGGGATAGTGCGATACACTTCCAATTGTTCCCCTGCTTGAACACCGTCACGGCTTCCTAAATCCACAAAATATTCCTTGGGAGGCAAAGGATCCGCATCACTCATTCTGATTTTTCTTTGCACTTGGATAATGGCGCCCGATTCCCTCACAGCCATGCTCGAAGGACTGATCAGCACCAGAAGACTCAAACTGAGAATGAGGTTTTTCACATAAGGCTTATCGGAACACTGTGATCATTCCTTCACATTTTTTTTGAGCTTACTTTTTGGCTTTTTGAAGTGCGTTGTAAATTTCTGATGCTGTGCACCCCAGCTCTTCGGCGACGTGTTTGGACCACTCTTTATCCGAAAGGAGCCGCGATTGAATGACAGACTGCCAATCGGATTCCGTCACTGGAGCCTGCCCCGGTTCTAAAATCACCGTGAACTCGCCTTTTTCAGTCATGGGAGTGCGCTCCCACTCTTTGAGCGGCAAGCGAATAAATTCTTCAAACTGTTTCGTCATTTCTCGACCGATCACTACAGTGCCCTCGGGAAACCATTCTGAAAGCTCTTTCAACGTTTCTAAAATTCGGCGGGGCGATTCATAGAAACACGTGGCCGCGGGCCACTGCTGGATGGATTTCCAGAGCTGATCTCGTGCTTTTTGAGTGGTCGGCAGAAAACCTACAAAATGAAATCCTGGTTCGGTGATTCCAGAAACTGCAAATAACGTCGTAACTGCAGTCGGACCCGGCACCGGCACCACTGATATCTGACGTTCTCGAACCGCATGAACTAAATACGCTCCCGGATCGGAAATGGCCGGCATGCCTCGGTCGCTGACGAGTCCGATAGGTTCCGATTCCAAAATTTCTAGCGCAAGCTCCGTCGCTGCTTTCATATTGTGAGCTGCGTAAGCGTGGAGCTTTTTGCCTTCAAGAGAAATTCCTAAAAGATTCAGAAGCTTTGAGAGTTCTCGCGTGTCTTCAGCAAAAAGCTGATTCAACGTTTTAAGCATCTTCTGTGCGCGGAGCGTAATGTCTTCGAGGTTTCCGAGCGGTGTTCCAATCAGATACAATGAAGGGGTAGCCATCACTTCACTCCTTAAACGAGGTCTCCATGATCATTCGAGCACGCCAAGAAGGTAACACTGTCATCTTTAATTTAGAAGGTCATTTGGATTTTGAAACGATTATAGAATTTGAACAAACCTGCACTCGAGTATTGTCTCAAGGAACTCGTCCTCGCATCATCATCAATATGCAGGAACTGCGTTTTGTGGGGAGCAGCGGTATCAACCAATTTGTGAAAGTCCTCAAAACTATCAATCACAAAGATTTAAAACCCAAAATCGTCAACGTCTCTACCGAATTTGAAAAAATTCTGAGAGCGCTTCAATCCGTTCGAAACCCTTTCGATATTTTTGAAAACGAAACTCAAGGCCTGTTGGCTTTTGATATGGTCCCTGCTTAATCCGTAATTTCAAATTCCTGACAATCGGCTCGCACCCGAATGCGTTGTGATTGGTTGTTTTTAATTATGCCTAGGGTTTTTCTTTCTTTAACCTGCACCTGTAACAAAACAATTCGAAACGGCTCATTCCAGCGGTGACTCAAAACTGCTGCTAACCGCTTCAAGCGCATAACCTTTTGTGGGCTCAGCCAATAGGCAGGCAGTCGATAGTGATTATTGCGGCTCCGAACTTCCACAATCCAAACCGCCGACTTGAGAGGATCTCGAACGATTAAATCCACTTCTCCCCACCCTAAATGTAAGTTGCGATGGAGCACTTTGAACTTTTTGAATTTTTCGAAGTAAACTTGAGCTACGGCTTCAGACAGCTTTCCAAGAAAAACTTTTCCGGTGGATGGGGCTCGGCCCCCGGCTCTGCAAATGCTGACGGTGCAAAACACTTCCATACCCTTTGTGCCTTGCAAATTCATATCCAGGAAAATCTTGATCCAACGCAGTCATCAAACGATCTCGATAGACTTTCGCAATGATAGAAGCGGCTCCAATAGAAGCGGATTGCTGATCTCCTTTGATGATTGCTTTCTGAGCAATCGGTAAATCAATTTGGGCTCGACCATCTACGAGCAAGAAATCCGGTCTGATGGACAGGTTTTCAACCGCACGTTTCATCGCTAAACGAGCGGCATGATAAATATTCAGGGTATCGATTTCTTCTACGGAAGCAGTTCCGATTGCAAAAGCCACTGCGGCATTTTCAAGAGTGACTTGAAGCTGGTCTCGTTTTTTGGGAGACAGTAATTTGGAATCTGTGATCCCCACAGGGATTGCAGCGAGATCTAAAATAATAGCGCCTGCCACTACTGGCCCAGCTAAACATCCCATGCCAACTTCATCCACTCCGGCAATGGTTCTCGCGCCTTGGCTCTGAGCCCAGTTTTCCCACAGAAGGGGATTTGGCTCTTGAGTTGCGCTCACTTTTTAGGTTGGGTTTCTTTTCCACTCGCTGGAGTTGGATCTCCACCGGTGATTTCTGTGCCTTGTGCCATGTTCGTCTCATCTACGGTTTGAGTTTCCTCTACAACCAAATCAGCAAAAGTTTCCGATTCTTTTAACCGAGCTTTTTTGCCTTTGAGACTACGTAAATAGTACAAACGCGAACGACGGACATCGCTAGAAGTCTCTACTTGAATGCTTTCAACGAAAGGCGAATGGATGGGAAGGATTTTTTCTACTCCCACCCCTTCCGAAATTTTGCGCACAGTGAACATAGCCCCTGGGCCTTTTCCCGATTTCGGCTGTTTGGAGATCACAACGCCACGGAACGCTTGAAGACGCTCTTTATCGCCTTCTTTCAAACGGATGTTCACTACTACACGATCTCCCACATGAAACTGAGGACGTTTCTTTTCCTGGGAACGATTTACGGATTCAATAATAGTATTCTGCACGACGGATCTCCTAGAGCCCGGGACTCTAAAAAAAAGGGGGGCACTGGTCAAGTAAAAATCCACAGGGCCCTTTTCTCTAAGCCCTTAAAATCCCAGAATCTTTCGTTAATTTGACAGCTCCTTGAGGGAACCGTAGACTTGGCCCACTCATTGACCAAGGATGCTTTGTGGAAACAGCTAAACTTCGACTCAGGATTTCCCACCGAGATGTCCACTACGGAGGCCAACTCGTTTGCGGAAGTAAAGTATTGGAATTATTTGGGGATTTGGCCACGGAACTGCTCATCCGTCACGATGGCGATGAAGGACTTTTCAGAGCTTACGATGCCGTAGAATTTTTAGCCCCAGTCCGAGCCGGCGATTATTTGGAAATTGAAGGCCGGATCACTCAGGTGGGCACTACGTCTCGAAAAATGGAATTCACTGCCAAAAAGCTCATCTCCGCCCGTCCCGATGTGAATCCCAGTGCAGCGGATGTTTTGAAAGAGCCCGTTTTGGTGGCCAAAGCTTCTGGAACCTGTGTGGTTCCCAAGGAACTTCAGAGAAAAAAATAAATGGGGATTACCTACGAATCAGCTGGCGTTCACACCGACATTGCAGAAAAAACTCTAGAGCGTTTTAAAGCACATTTAAAGACACGTCCCAAAAATCCAAACTTACTTTCTGGCATTGGCCCATTTGCCTCTTGTTTTTCTTTGAAATCAGTACTCACTGAAATGACCGATCCGCTCCTAGTGACCTCCTGTGATGGCGTCGGTACTAAAAGCATGCTGGCTCTGGAATGGAATACTCTGGATGGGCTGGGGCAGGATCTCGTTGCCATGAACGTGAATGATTTATTGTGTGTCGGAGCGCTCCCTTTGGTTTTTTTGGATTACTTTGCGTGTGGAAAGCTAATTGAAGATCAGCTGCTGACATTGCTCAAAAGTATTCAAGCGGGATGCGAACTGGCCGGTTGTACTCTGGCAGGGGGAGAAACTGCTGAAATGCCGGGCCTCTACCGCGAAAACGATTTTGATTTAGGGGGATTCACGGTCGGAGTTGTGGATCGTGCCCATGTTTTGGGGGGCTCCCGCATCCAAACAGGGGATACCCTTTTGGCTATTGAATCTTCAGGATTGCACTCCAATGGCTATTCTCTAGTGAGAAAAGTGATTCGGAAATATGACATCACTCCAGACGACCCATGTCCTTTTGAAAATATCTCTTGGCGAGAACTCTTCTTAAAACCCACTCATATTTATGTCCGCTCTGTAAAATCCGTATTGAACCAAGTTTCTGGCCTGGCTCACATCACGGGCGAGGGTATTCCCGGAAATTTACCCCGGATTCTCCCCCCTCACACCCAAGCCGAACTTTCTATTGCTGCATGCCCTCTCCCTCCTCTCTTTTCTTGGCTCCAAGAAAAAACAGCATTGAGCCGAGAGGAAATGTACCAAACCTTTAATTGTGGGATAGGAATGGTTGCCGTTGTCCCTGCAGCTCAACGCGCTCACGTGCAGAGCCACATTCAAAACGCAGGTTTACGGTGTTGGGAAATCGGCCAAGTGATTCCATCCGCAGAAACAGAACCCAGTGTTCAGTGGAAACCCTAAGCAAAGCCAAAGTAGTCGTTTTAGCTTCAGGAAGAGGCTCTAATTTTGAAGCCCTGGCCAAAGCCGTTTCATCTCATGAGCTCTCTCGAGTGGCTATCACGGGATTGATTTGTAATGTTGCTCAAGCTGGAGCGCTCTCCGTAGCTGCCCGCTATGCAATTCCCAGCTTTTTGATTCCTTCAGCGCACCAAGAGAAAAACTGGAATCGCTCCCATTATGAAGCAGCTCTGTTGGCCCAATTAAAAACCTTGGCCCCTGATTGGATTTGCTTAGCAGGATATATGTTGCTTCTAGGCCCTTCGATTGTTCGCGAATACCCACAAAAGATTCTCAATATCCACCCCTCCCTACTTCCCAAGTTTCCGGGACTCAAAGCTCAACGACAAGCTTTGGAGGCTAAAGAACAAGAAACGGGATGCACGGTCCATTGGGTGACCGAAGGATTGGATGAAGGACCTATCTTATTACAAAAAAGAATTTCTATTTTGCCGGGAGACACGGAACACTCCTGAGTGAACGGCTTTTGACTGTAGAACATCAGACGTATGTCGAAGCCTTCGACTTCTAACGGAACCTACCGGCCACTTGAAAAACCACCCACAGTAAAAATAATTTCGTAGCAATCATCAACACTAAACGAGCGGTATCGGGACGAGGAAATCGATCGTACAATTTGAGTCGAGTGGCTGG
>RFNT01000081.1 GCA_009927045.1 bacterium
ATGCACAGGTGCTGATCAGTGGAGATTTTTGGAAAAAGCCCGTTAATTTAAAACCCTATGTTCTAAAAATTCGAGATGGTTTTCTTCTCGGATTGGCGATGGACCCCCAGAAAGGGGCTCCTTGCGCCAATTGCGTGTTGCTTTGGCTCGAACAACGAAAAGTACCCGCTCAGCATGCTTCATTGAATGAGTTGACGATTCGAAGAGATCTCATTGCTGATTTATTGGCTGAAAATTCTGCCCATGTGATTTATGAAATTTCTCGTGATGGAACTGCTATCCGCATGGACGCTTTGGTATTTCCCCATCCCAAGTGCAGTTGTGAAAAGAGCAACTACATTGCTCCGCCCCAAGTTTCTAAAAACACCAACTATGCCTTCTCGCCTCTGTATCAAATCTTTTGTACACGATTTGGGACCCCCGATGGCAATCTGTGGCTCACTCGTGTGACAGGCGATTGTCCGATTTCTGAAGAGCCCGTTACGGTTTTTGCTGTACATCGAGAGAAGGAGTTGTCCCGAAAAAAAGCGCTCGATGAATGGATGAAAAAAGCAATCCAGAGAGATTTATCAGTTCGTGTGAAGCGTGGTGAACTCATTGCTTCAGAAGTTTTACAAACGGGCAGCTATGAGCTCATGAAGCGTCGAAGCGAGGACACACAGGTTTTAAGTGCGATGGGGGCCGGAAGCAATCGCGAAGAGGCCACGCTCAATGCGTTGGTGGAGCTCGCTAAAGTCACCACTTTAAGGAAATATTCCCAATCTATGAAGAATCCAATGTTGGTGGTTGGAGCCAATCAGCTCATTCGGTCCAAAGCCCCATTCTTCTTATTGCAACAATATGATCTGCATTTGTTGTTTTATCCGAACAGTAACCAGGCTTGGGTGATGGGGATGGTAGCGCTTTCTCGGCAAAGGACTGATGAAAAGCCCAGTTTTGTATTTTCAGCGTCTACGGATATCAACGAAGCGATGGATCAGTTGTTTTTTAAAATGCTGGAAGCCTTGAGACCCGAAGAGCAAATTACGGGAGCGCCACTACTCAAAGGAAACGAGAAGAGTCCTTCAGCTTCTCAACTCAATATGTGGTGGATCAACTGGATTTATCGTTGTCCCAAACTCGCTTTGAAAGATATTCAGAATTTAGAAGCCTATCCGAAACAAGTCAGTCATTGGAGAGATTACTACCGGGATGGGCATGAAGAAGTCTCCGTTTTGGCTGTGAATCACACGAGTCTGCCCAATCAGATCAGAACTTTAGTTCAAGTCCAGTATCCTTTAAGAGAGCGTGTTCAAAACATCCGGAATATCAATGGAATTGGCACTTGGTCTGATTTCAGTGATGCTCTGGCATGAGTTTAAAGCGTCGGCGATCTGGCGTTTCATAGATTGTGCAGAAAAATGCTCTTGGACATGTTTCTGGGCCCTCTGGCCAACTTCCTGGATTCGAGTTCGGTTGTGAGTGAGCTCAATTAGGAGATCCCCTAATCGCTGGATACTGTCTGGTTCCACTAAAAATCCAGTCTTTTCATTCTGAAGGATGTCAGTGACTCCACCGCATTGGTACGCAATGCTCGGGACCCCCAATGCTGCGGCCTCTGCATAAACGATCCCAAATCCTTCGCCGCGCCATTTTCCTTCCCAACAACCAAAACGGGAAGGCATCACAAAGACGTCAGAGTCTCGATAGAGCTGTTCCAGTTGCTCGCGGTTGTCCGTTCGTCCCAAAAACTTTACATGGTCTTGAAGTCCCGCAAAGAACACTAATTGTTCAAGCCGTGGTCTATCGTTCCCATCACCCTGGATCGTATATTGAGGAACCAGGTGGGGGTGAGTTTTTTGATCCCGCTGAGCGCTTGAAGAACATGATCATGCCCCTTGTATTGTTCCGAAGCATCTAAGCGCGAAACGGTGAGTAGTTTCAGCGGAGTGTTCAAAGAAAGATCATAAGACTTGGTGGGCTTTGCTTCAAAGCCTGGTTGTAGGCAGGGATGCACTACGTGGATCTGAGCATTCTGAAACCCTCGCGCGACCAGAATATCTTTGGTCCAATGTGAGATGGAAAGAATGGCTTCAGATTTTCTGAGTGCCCACTCCGTAGGAAGTCCAAGTCCTCCCCAGACTTCAAGACCATAGGCCATTGTCCAAAAAGGAATTCTCATGATTTTTGAAAGCGCGTAACCCATAGGTGCTAAGGATACGTGGCCAACCCAAATCAGTTGGGGCTTCTCTTTTTGCGCAAGTGAAAGAGCCTGTGAAATCATTTTGGGGAAAGTCGATTTTCAATTTTCTGGGCCTTTCCAGTAAAGGTGTACGGCACTGGCACCACTTGGTAATCGGTATCGAACAAGTTGAAAGATCCATTGCGTTGCGGAACCAGTGTGGTTACCGAATTGGGACCCAGGAGTTTGTGGGTGAGAGTGAGTAAATCATGAAGATAATACTCAATGCCTCCATAGGTCTGAAAAACTGAAGATTGTTGGAGACATAAAATTTTCACGCTCTCTTAGGGTACTTGGTTTCATAAAAAAGGACCAAATAAAAATCGTTGAAAAAGTAATCAGTCTTTGGTCTAGTGACGCTATGTTCGATGATATCCAGTATCCAGAAGTCGATCCGAATAAAAAACCTGCTCAAGTGATTTGGGATGAGCGCTACCAGGCAGACGAGTATCTTTTTGGAAAAGCCCCTACGGATCTGTTGAAGACTTTCCACTCACGGTTATCCAAAGGATTGGCTTTAGATGTGGCCATGGGAGAAGGTCGGAATGCGGTGTTTCTCGCAGAACAAGGTTTTAAAGTAGAGGGACTGGATTGCTCGGCTCGGGCGGTCGAGAAGGCAAAGCTGCTTGCGAGTGAAAAGAAAGTCACTCTGGACGCCAAAGTTCAAAATTTAGATTTTTATTTGATGCCGTTGATGAAATTCAACACTATCGTGATGGCCTTTTATAAGCCAGCGCCGCGCTTTTTTAGTGAAATCAAAAGAGGATTAGCTGCGGGGGGGACCGTTTTGATTGAAGGGTATACCGTCGAGCACTATAAAAAGAATCAAAAAACGGGTCTGGTAGATTTTGACCAGTGCTTCAAACCCAATGAGCTTCTCGGGCTTCTTAAGGATCTGCACATCCTGTATTACAAGGAGTTAGAAGAGGGCCCCCAGCATTTTGTCCACGCGATTGCCCAGAAAAAGCAGGCCTAGTTCTCAGCATTGATTCCTGCGAGGAGCGTCATGAAATTTTGTTTAAATCACGGTAGAGTCCAGTCGTGTCATGATTTGTTTTTAACGGAGGATCTGAAATGAACCAGTGGATATTCTTCCTAGGAATTTTAATCACGTTGGGAGCGCAGGCTACCCCTACTGAATTTGACCGGTTAGGAACGGCATTTGATCAAGCTCAAGGGCCTCAGAAGAAAGCGGTACTGGGGTACTGGGCTGGAAGTTGTGTGCATGCTCACGATCCCAATACGCGGTGGCCTGCCGTTTACGTGAACAAGACTATTTTAGATTCGGAAACCAATACGGAACGTCTGACACAGACTTATTTCTGGGAACGTAAATCGGATGTGGACTTTTACAAGCGTCTCACGGTGCCACAACTGCTTCAGCATACTCCTTATGTCCAATGGGCTCAGCGAGAGCAATGGAGTGAAATAGAAATTACCGATCAAGCGTTCACAAATACTTTTAAATTAACTGAAGGGGGAACTATTGTGCGCTCAGTTCGAGTGATTGAATCTGAGTTCTCAAAAACATTCTTACTTCGAGTTGTTAAGAAAACTGAGAGCCAGTCTTCGGTGATTTCCTATTGCGAACTGACCACTTCTTTGGGTTCACAACCCGCTCAGACTGAGGAAACCTCTTTCTGGATCCGTACGGGAGCCGTTGGGAACACCTTTGTCGACATTCAAGTGCCGTTTCAACACCGCTTCAGTCGTTCGATCGTCATTAGGAAAAATGCAGGGGCTAATGCTATTTTGTCTGATATCCAAGTAGTGTTGGTCGACGGAAAAGTATTGCACTACGGGGATGCCACCTTTGAATCAGGGAATGCTATTGAGCTCTGGCCCTCTACTGACGTAGGGATCAAAGTTGCTTCAGTGCGATTTGCGGTGATTGGGACTGCCTCTCAAATTGAAGTGTTTGGGAAAGCGCTATAAGCGTCACATTCCCATGCCACCATCCACTGGGATCACTTGGCCAGTGATGTATTGCGAGCGTCCGGAAGCTAAAAACACCACTGCCTGGGCAATTTCGTCTGGACGACCCACTCGACCCAATGGAATGGCTTTGAGAATGCCTTCTTTTTGCTCGGTGGTCAGAACATGAGTCATATCAGTCTCAATGTAGCCAGGGGCTACTGCATTCACTCGAATATTGCGAGAAGCTAATTCTTTTGCCATCGACTTCGTGAGTCCGATCAGCCCTGCCTTAGCGGCACAGTAAGCAGCTTGTCCAGGATTCCCAGTAATACCCACAATCGAACTCATGTGAATAATAGAACCTTTTCTTTCTTTCATCATGGACCGAATCACTGCTTGTGAAGCAATGAAAGCTCCTCGTAAATTCGTATCTAAAACCGAATTCCAATCCTCGACAGCATATCTCATCATGAGACCATCCGAAGTAATCCCCGCATTATTGACCAGAATTGAGATAGCTTTTTTTTCCTTGAGAATGTTCTGGATGGCTTCTTGAGTTTGCTGAGGATTTCCAACATCAAACTTCAGAGGAGTCGCTTTACCTCCTCGGGCTCGAATTTCTTCACAAACTTGATTCGCAGCAGTTTCATTAGCTACATAATTCACTAAAACTTCGGCACCTTCTTGAGCAAGGGCCAAGCAGCAAGCTTTCCCAATCCCTCGAGAGCCCCCAGTGACTAACGCAATTTCACCCTGAAGCAGCATGGTCTAAACTCCTTTAAATACAGTTTCTAATTTTTTAAAATCTTCAAGTGAGTCGATTGTGTGGATAGTCGCTCCCTCCACGATACGCTTCACTAAACCTGTGAGCACTCTACTGGGCCCTAACTCAATGTATTGTTTCATTCCGTGGCGATCCAAAGTGCGGACGCATTCCGTCCACAGCACCGGGTGATCGATTTGATCTCTCAAGACATCGGTGAGTGATCCGGTCGTTCGCATTTTGGCATCCAAATTAGAGACAATAGGAAATTTAGGATCCCGCCAGGGCACTTGTTCCAGATCCTCTACAAAAGTCAGCGCTGTGGGAGTCATCAGCGGACAATGGAAAGGTGCGCTTACATTTAATGCCACCAACTTTCGAGCTTTCCATTGGGGCTTTGCCGGGTCGCTGGCGAGTTGAGTGAATCGATCCACGGCTTCCGAATGCCCAGCGATAACGACTTGCGAAGGTGCGTTGAAGTTAGCGGGGACTACTTGGCTCGCACTTCCTTGAGAAGCAGCCTTACAGATTTCTCCAATGATTGCATCCTCCAGCCCAATCACTGCAGTCATTTTGCCTTTACCTTTAGGAACTGCTTGTTGCATGAGTTCACCCCGGCGGCGAACTAATTTTACCGCTTGGCCAAGTGTGAGAGCGTCTGCTGCCGTTAAAGCGGTATATTCTCCCAGAGAATGGCCGGCCGCTGCTGCAGGTCTAAATCCTAGATTTTTCTGTAAAACCTTGAACCAAGAAAAAGAAGTAACCAATATAGCTGGCTGAGCATTCATCGTGAGTTGAAGTTCTTCAGAAGGGCCTTCTTCACAAAGTTTAATCAGATTGGTTTTGATCACATCCGATGCTTCTTCGAAATGTTCTTTGACCCACGGAAACTGATCTAAAAGCACTTTGGACATGCCTGGGTATTGAGAGCCTTGCCCGGGAAATAAGGCAGAAAAAGAAGGGTTATGGGGTGTTGTCATCATTGATTACAGTCGAATGAGCCCGCTGGCCCAAGTGACTCCTCCTCCAAAAGTAGCCATCAACACGCGATCGCCAGTTTTGATGGCTCCCTGTCTCCAGGCTTCATCTAAACAAACGGGTAATGTAGCTGCCGAGGTGTTGCCATAGCGATCTAGATTAATCCAAGTCTTTTCACGAGGAACTTTTAAAGTCTTCATACACATTTCAAGGATGCGAACGTTGGCTTGATGGAACAGAAAAAAATCGACATCTTCGGGGGTAAGGTGATGATCCGCCAAAACTGCCATAGAGGCATCAATCATATTCCTCACTGCGAGCTTGAACACTTCGGAGCCTTGCATGTGAATGCTATGGTCTTTATGGCGGTATTCGGGCAAGTAATGAGGCACTTTTGCCCCTCCATGGGGGATCTTCAGAATATCTCCCTTAGTTCCATCTGAGTACAAACGTGTTCCTAGAATTGAATGTTCGGGATCAGAGGTTCTAGTCAGAATTGCAGCTCCGGCTCCATCACCAAACAAAACACATGTGCCTCGGTCTTGCCAGTTGATCAGCGTAGATAAGGTTTCTGCTCCAATCACCAGCGCAGTTTGAACGGCGCCTGTGCGGATGAATTGATCCGCGATAGAGAGTCCGTACAGAAATCCAGAACAAGCAGCTTGCAGATCAAAAGAAAAAGCGCGTTCTGCACCCAGAGCTGCTTGGAGGAGGTTTCCCGTTGTAGGCATGACACTATCGGGAGTGACCGTACCCACAACAATTAAATCTAAATCTTTTCCGGAAAGCTTTGCCATTTCGAGTGCTTTTTTTGCGGCGGCGATAGCCAAACTACTCGTGGACTCTCCTTTGCGGATATCGGCGATATGACGAGTATGAATTCCGGTTCGGGTGCGGATCCATTCATCTGAAGTTTCTACAAAAGATTCAAAGTCAGCATTGGTCATTACTTTTTCAGGGAAAGCAGATCCAGTTCCAATCAGTTGAGAAAAAAAGCTCATAAAGGTGTCGCCAGAGGGGTTTGAAGTTCAGTTTTTAGTCGGTGGATGAGATCTTTCTGACACGCGGTAGCCGCAGCCAATATCCCGTTACAAATTGCTTTTTCTTTGGATTTACCATGCCCAATAAACACTAAACCATCGCTGCCTAACAAAGGCGCCGCTCCATGGGATTGGTAATGAAATTGTGCTTTAAACTTTTCCAGAAGCTTTTTCATGAGCACTAAACCAACGAGGCTTTTAATATCTTTTTTAATGGCTCGTCTGAACCAGAGCACTACCATATTAGCGAATCCTTCAACGACCTTCAAAGTTACATTCCCGACAAATCCATCACAAACGACTAAATCGACTTGGTGATTAAAAACGTCGTACCCCTCAACATATCCCACATAGTCCATGTTTTTCTTTTGGATTAATATTTCGTGAGTGCTGCGAGTGAGTTCATTGCCTTTGCTAGCTTCAGTGCCATTCGAGAGCAGTCCCACTTTCGGGGCTTTAATTTTTTCAACTTCTTTCAAATAGACGTTACCCATTTCTGCAAAACGGACCAATTGAGTAGGTTTGCAGTCCACGTTCGCACCGGCATCCAGCAGGAAAACGAAACCCGTATGAGTGGGGACTTTTACTATAATAGCTGGACGTTCAATTTCCGGTAAACGTCCCAAAACTGTCATTGCAGCAACCATCACAGCGCCGCTATTGCCCATGGAAACAAAGCTGCCTGCTTGCTGCTCTTTTACTAAACGTAAACCAACGTGGATGCTCGACTGAGTTTTTTTTCGTACTGCGGCCGAAGCAGGATCTTCCATGGTAATGACTTCACTTGCGTGAACAATTGATAGTCGTTCTTGGGTTTTGTGGGCCAGGGCTTTGAATCGTTTTTTTCTCAATAAGGTATGCAGGATCTTCTCATCCCCTACCAGAATCACCTTGAGTTCGGAAGCAGCAGAAAGCGCCATCAGCGCTCCTAGAAGATTGACTTCCGGCCCGTAGTCGCCCCCCATTGCATCCAGGACTACTTTCACGCCATTTGATGAATGGCTCATGAATGCTTAGGTGTCAGAAGAAATCACGAGTTTGCCTTTGTAGCGGTTACAGCTAGGGCAAACACGATGAGGGAGCGTAGGCTCTCCACAATCTGGACATTTAGCGAGAGCAATTTTCTTCAGCGCTAAGTGTGATCGGCGTTTTCTAGTTCGAGTATGAGATGTTCGTTTCTTGGGTACTGCCACGGGATCCTCCGATTAAACGGTTACAGTTTTTAGAACCGAAAAAGGATTGAGTTGGGGCTGATTCGCACACACACATTCCTGCCGGTTCAAGTTTTTGCCACAATGTTGACACAACCCTTTGCACTGCTCATTACAGAGCGCTTGGAAAGGGAGGCTCAAAACAAATTGTTCATGGAGTAAAGGCTTTAAATCTAAATCATTTCCTTGAAAGTAAACAACATCGAGATGTTCGCTTTCCTCTTCGAGTTGGCTGGCTATTTCTGCAGGATTCTTGTGAGAACTGATATGAGCCAACGCGAGTTGCACTTGTTGTTGAATTGACGCGACAAATTCTTCTGCACAACGAGAGCACTGTTGGGTGACCTGCCAGCCCAGTTGTCCTTGTAAATAATAATCAGGCTCATGTTGATGGAGCGATCCCGTAAACTGAAGTGGGCCCTGAGGGGTGAGGCCATCCTGAGTCAGCTCTGTGGCTACCGATTGAAGGATTGGATCCTTCGTGCTGGTAAGTTCGA
>RFNT01000105.1 GCA_009927045.1 bacterium
GTTTGCCGTTCCAGTCACAAGCGATTATTTTTTTAAGCCATGTTTGAATCACTCACTCAAAAATTATTAGTTTCTTTACGCAGCATTGGTAATCGTACTCGTCTTACAGAAGATGTCGTAGACGAAGTTTGCCGCCAGCTAAAAACCAATCTTTTAGAAGCTGATGTTCACGTCAAAGTGGCAAAAGATTTTATTGATGGCGTAAGAAAAAAAGCGCTGGGGACCGAAGTTCAAAAAAGCCTGTCTCCCGAACAGCAATTCATTCGTATCGTTTACGAAGAACTTTGCTCGGTGATGGGAGGAAAAAACACTCCCTTAAGTTTCAGGGTCAGACCCCCTGCTGTGATCTTGGTGGTTGGGCTTCAGGGTGCCGGCAAGACCACAACACTCGTTAAATTGGCCAAACACATTCGAGAAGTGCATAAAAAATCGTTGCTGGTAGCTTCTGTAGATGTCTACCGACCAGCTGCTATTGAACAACTAGCCACTCAAATCAAAGCTCTTGGCTATGACCATTTTGATTGTCCCGTTATGGAGGCCCGCCCTCGTGCTGTTTTAGCCAAAGAGGAAGCGATCAAACAAAATGCAGAAGTGCTTTTGATTGATACTGCTGGAAGACTCCATATCGATTCCGAAATGATGGCGGAGCTGCAGGAACTGGTGCAGGTCTTTTCACCTATCGAAATTTTGTTGGTGATTGACTCCATGACTGGGCAAGACGCCGTCAAAATTGCAACCCAATTTCAAGAAACACTCCCCATCTCAGGGATTGTCTTAACTAAAATGGACGGGGATGCCCGAGGCGGAGCAGCTCTTTCCGTCAGGGCGGTTACGGGATGCCCCATCAAATTTGTGGGAATGGGTGAAAAGGCATCGGATTTAGAACTCTTCCACCCCGACCGGGTTGCCTCCAGAATTCTGGATATGGGGGATTTGTTGTCCCTGGCGGAGAAGGCAGAATCCACTTTCGATAAGGAAGAAACCCTCAAACTCAGTAAAAAGATCAAAAAGAACGACTTCACGTTGGCTGACTTTTACGGCCAACTCCAACAGATTAAAAAGATGGGCAGTTTTGAAAACCTCCTCAAGTTCTTGCCCGGATCAGCGGGTTTAAGCAAACAAATTCAAACTCTTACGCCTCCAGACACTGAAATCAAAAAAATTGAAGCGATCATCCAATCCATGACCCCTTCTGAACGAGTGGACTATGATCTCCTGGATGGGTCACGAAGACGTCGAATTGCAGCTGGAAGCGGAACCCGCGTTGAGGACATTAACAAGCTCATGAAACAGTTTCTAGAAGCCCGTAAAATGATGACTCGACTTGCTAAATCCCCTATGGGCAAACGTCGAGGACTGTGGTAGACGTGTGCCTTAAGTGTGGGAACTAGTTCCCTAATTTGGAGGCATTTTAATGGCGACAGTGATTCGTTTTTCCCGACATGGCAGTAAGAAAAAACCCGTTTACCGTATGGTGGTTCAAAACCACACGGCACCTCGTGACGGGCGTTTTATTGAGCACATTGGAAATTTAAATCCAGTAAAAGGTCCCGAATCTCTAGTCATTAAAAGAGACCGGTTAGAATATTGGCTGAGCGTAGGTGCTCAGATGTCAGATTCTGTAAGAACCACTTTGAAACCTAAAATGAAAGAATGGCAAATTGGGAATATGGCCCCGAAAGTAGCCAAAGCCCCGAAGGCACCAAAAGCTCCTAAAGAAGCCACAGCTAAAAAAGCAGCACCTGCAAAGAAAACTGCGGCTAAAAAGAAAGAAACGGAAAAAGAAGCTTCTAAAAATTAACAAGGATACCTGAATGGCAACACGAACAGACAAACCGGAAGAATTGAGAGAGTTAGTGGAAATCATGGCCAAGGCCTTGGTGGACTTCCCGGAGCAAGTGAATGTCGCTGAAATTGAGGGAGAACAAACCACTGTGATTGAACTCAAAGTGGCTAAAGAAGACCTGGGAAAAATAATCGGCAAAGAAGGCCGTACTGCCCGCTCTCTACGGACCATCTTAGGAGCCGTTTCCACAAAACTCAGAAAACGCTCGGTTCTTGAGATTCTTGAATAGCCCTCCAACACCGATGGCAAAACTCATCGCCATCGGAAAAACTGTTAAGCTTCACGGATTTAAAGGCGCATTGGTTGTTTTTACTGATTCTGGAAAAGAATCCGCTCTCGCCTCTCTGCAACGCATTTGGTTGGGACACACCCCGGAAGATGTCACCGAGTACGCACTCCTCTCGGCGCAGTGGATGCCTAAAGGCTGGAAACTTGAATTGAAAAATATAAGCACTGAGACTGCTGCCCAAGCATTGCTCGGCCTCTCCGTCTTTGCCGAACGCCAGGATTTACCGGAGCCAGAAAACAACGAATATTACCTTTCCGATTTATTAGGGGTGCCTGCTTTTGAGTTAGAAACTCAGAACTCTGTGGGAACTTTCAAAGCTCTACTAGAAACAGGCCAAACAGCTCAAGTAAAAGCCACTTCGTGGGTATTTCAAACCCCCTCAGGAGAACTGTGCGTGCCAGCAGTGGCTCACTTTATTCACAGCGTGAATCTCCAGGAGAAAAAAATTTGGCTTAAAAACCTTCAGGAACTCCCTTGAGCGCTAAACACTTTCATTTTGTCACGCTATTTCCTGAAATCATCCAGGCCTGGATGCACACGAGTATTTTAGGAAGAGCCGCTCAAAAGGGAATTTTTGAATCTTCAGTTTATCAATTGCGCGATTTTGCAACCGACAAATATCGCTCCGTCGATGATGTGGCTTACGGCGGCGGCGGCGGCATGGTTCTAAAAGTAGAGTGTTTAGTGGCGGCGATAGATTTTATAAAAGGCAAAATCGCTCCAGAACACCCCGAGTGATCTACTTTTCTCCTGTGGGCACCCCCTGGAGCCACCACCACATTCCTCGTTTTCTTGCTCCTTCCATGGCCAAACACTTGATTCTAGTGTGTGGACATTACGAAGGAGTCGATCAACGTTTTGTAGATCACTGGGTGGATGAAGAAATTTCGTTGGGCGATTTTGTTCTGACCGGAGGAGAGCTCCCTGCTCTTGCTTTTGCTGATTCATTAAGTCGCCACTTGGAAGGCACTCTAAAGCGTCCAGATTCCTTCCATCAAGAGTCGTTTTCGCTGGGAGATACCCAACGCCCGTTATTAGAATATCCCCACTACACTCGCCCTGCCGAATTCCAAGGTCATCAAGTACCGGAAGTCCTGATGAGCGGTAACCACGAAAAAATTTTCGAATGGCGAAAACAAGAATCCTTGAAGAGAACTCAGGCAAAAAGACCAGACTTACTCAGAAATTGACAAAGAATTTTGTTTCCCGCACAACTGCAAGTCTATGAGCAATTACACTTCTTTAAAATTGTTGGGATTTGATTACGTAGAATTTGCTGTCGACGATTTACAGAGTGCCTTGAACCTGCATACCCGATTGGGATTTCAACCCATTGGAACTCGTGAAGTGCGAGAGAGAGGACTTACCACGATCGCACTGGCTCAAGGAGAAGCCCGAGTCTTTTTGAGCAAGAGCACTCAAAGCCACGATCCCGTTTCTCAATTCGTTGCTGCTCACGGAAGTGGTATTTATAACGTCGCTTTTCTGTGTGAAAACGCCCACTCCACATTCGAACAAACAGTGAATCGGGGCGCAACTCCCGAAGGAGTTCCACGAGGATTCCAAACCGATTTTGGTAAAGTAGACACGGCTGCTATTCGTGCATTTGGTGATGTCATTCACACTTTTGTAACTCGAGAAGGGGCTCTTCTGGGTGACGGTTTCAATCTTCCACTCGAGCGCCCCAAATCCGCAATTGGGATCACTCAAATTGACCACCTCACCTCAAATGTCGAAAAGGGGCATCTCGAAGCTTGGGTTCAATGGTATCAAAAGATTTTTGGATTTGAGACCACTCGTTTTTTTGACATTCGCACCGAGCGGACGGGCCTTTTATCTAAAGTCATGGAGAGCCCAGATCGGTATCCTCAAAATGCCTTTTAATGAACCCACCAATCCGACGTCACAAATTCAAGAGTTTCTTGATGTCAACCATGGACCAGGCATCCAACACTTGGCGCTATTGACTGAAAATATTCTTCAAACAGTCCCAGCGCTTCAACAAACTCAGATTGCTTTTCTAGAGGGTCCCCCCGGGACTTATTACGAAGCCATTCCTCAACGAGTTCCGCAGGTCTCAGAAAGTATGAAGGATCTTCAAGAGCTCTCTATTTTAGTAGATGGGGATTCTCAAGGGTATCTCTTACAAATTTTCACTCAGAATTTGGTAGGCCCCTTCTTTTATGAAGTGATCCAACGCAAAGGGAATCAAGGATTTGGTGAAGGCAACTTCGGCGCTCTATTTGAAGCCATTGAGCGCGATCAAATCCGCAGAGGCGTTCTCAAGTAGAGTGATATTCACTTAGCGGCACCCGCAGCCGCAGATAAATAGATACAGGAAAGGTCCCCAGCGAGGCTTCTCCCTCTAAGGCGGGATACTCCCGGTCTTGTCCTGAGCTCGTAACGTCCCAAACCCGAACATGCATCTGAGCCTTCTCATTTTCCAGGATTTCTCGGGGAATCCATACCTCGCTCCACTGATCAGGAGCAAACTGCTGCCTCCAAACTGGGGTGCCTTGCTCTTCAACTTCGACTTCGAGAGTTTTAACTTTGGATTGAAAGTTTTTCCTCAGGCCGGTTTCTTCATGCAACAAGTTTGGCAAGTAAAGGATCACGGAGGGAGTCGGAACCTGGTTTTGACAGCCCGCAAGAGCTGCTCCCAAAGCTGAGAGAACTAACACAATGACCATTCGATTTTTCATACCCAGGCATCGAAGCACAGAACAGACCAGTTCTCTTCAGCTCAAAGCTCCCCTGACCGATACTGCCCTACGGTCTCTGGGGTCATCATTTGGACCCCGGGGAGCCTTGGTAACCATTGAAAATGGTTCCGAAATCCCTTTTCATTTGGAGGTTGACAGAGCCCCGGAAGAATAGGACAAGAGGAGGGTTATTTTTTACGATATGGCTTGTGAACGTATCGGCCCAAGTAGGCTAAGGTGCCTATAATATTGGGGTTTTTAACTCACAAGAATCCAGTGCTTTAGGTCCCTCTAAAGACCTGCTGAAGTCGGTTTGGAGTATTACAATGTCCATGGAGAATCCAGGAATGGGCGAACAAGTGGGAGCCCGAAACAACAAAACCCGTACGACACTGTCTGCGGAAACCAAAGGAAAAGGTCTTTTGTTTCAAAGAAAAAAGTTAGCAGTTAAGGAATTACCTCAATTACCTACCGAAGATAAAGATTTAGAAGAAGGTGGAGAACGTCTTCAAGAGGGCGGCAAAACCTTTTCTCAATTGCTAGAGGAGACTTCAAAGGGTCCCCGCTTTCAAGAGGGAGAAGTCGTCGAAGGCACTATCGTTAAAGCTTCCAAAGACTATGTCACTGTAGACATTGGATACAAATCCGAAGGCCAAATCAACGCACAAGAATTTCTAGATGCCAAAGGAGAAGTTTCTCTCCAACCAGGCGAACATGTATTGGTTTATATTGAGCGCGTCGAAGATGATGAAGGCCGTTTGGTTCTCTCAAAAGAAAAAGCAGATGTGCTCAGAGCTTGGGATGAAATCAGCGAAGCTTGTGAGAAAGATGAATTGGTAGAAGGAACAGTTGTTGCCAAAGTAAAAGGCGGCCTGTCCGTAGATATCGGTGTGAAAGCTTTCTTGCCAGGATCACAAATTGATATTCGACCCACAAAAAACTTGGATCAATTCCTCGGAAAAACCTTCAAGTTTAAAATTATTAAATTCAACAAAAAACGCGGCAACATCGTACTATCCCGTCGTCTATTGATGATGGAAGAACGTGCCCGTATGAAAGAACAGACCCTGTCTCAGATCTCTGAAGGCATGGTCGTAGAAGGCACCATCAAGAACCTTACAGAGTATGGGGCATTCATTGATCTCGGCGGCTTGGACGGCTTGCTGCACATCACGGATATGTCCTGGGGTCGCATCAAACACCCATCTGAACTTTTCAAAGTAGGCGATAAGATCAAAGTAAAAGTTCTGAAATACGATGAAGAAAAAGAACGCGTCAGCTTAGGCTACAAGCAATTGCTGCCCGATCCATGGAATACCGTGCACGATCGCTATACAATTGGAATGCGTGTAAAGGGCCATATCGTGAGCTTGACCGATTATGGTGCTTTCGTTGAGTTAGAACCAGGCGTAGAAGGCTTGGTGCACGTCTCTGAAATGTCATGGACGCAACGAGTGAAACACCCTTCGAAACTCGTCAATGAAGGCGATGTGGTCGAGGCGATTGTATTGGATATCGATACTGCAAATCGCCGCATCAGTATGGGAATGAAGCAAATTGAGCCCAATCCCTGGGACATCATTGCCGAAAAATATCCCACTGGAACCCGCATCAAAGGCGTTGTGAAGAACACAACAGACTTTGGTATTTTCGTCGGAGTTCCTGAAGGTGTGGACGGCCTCATTCACGTCAGTGATTTGAGTTGGGATGCTAAACCTGCAGACCCAAATACGCTCTTCAAGAAAGGCGATGAAGTGGAGTGCGTGGTACTGTCCATCGATAAAGCTGCTGAAAAATTCAGCTTAGGGATCAAGCAACTTTCTCAAGATCCTTGGCAAACCACAGCAGATAAATATCCCGTGGGAACACGCCTCAAAGGAAAAGTCACTAAGCTCGCTGATTTTGGTGTTTTCGTCGAAATCGAACCCGGAATCGAAGGCCTCTTACATGCGTCGGAACTTGAAGGGGATGCTAAACCCAAGGACCGCGTAAAAGACATGAAAGAAGGTCAAGAGTTGGAGTGCATGGTCACTGCAGTGGATATGAAGGAACGGAAGTTCTCCCTTTCTGTCCGCGCATTGACTCGCGCTGAAGAGCGAGAAAATATCCGTCAGTACTCCCAGCAACAATCCCAAAGCTCACGAGCTACCTTGGGTGATTTGCTTGCTGAGAAATTGAAGGGATCTTCTGACTCAGGTGAAAACAAACCGTGATGCAAGGATTGCTTAGGTTTTGGGGCACAGCGTGCTTGCTGTGCCTCACCCTTTTCTTTGCTGTAGCTACACTTGCGATCATCTCCAATACATGGGGATCTTCCACCGCAATGCCCCGAGGCCAAGACCGCGTTGCAGTCATTGATGTCAAAGGGGTCATTTACAAAAGTGGCGCTTTTGGCAAAAGAATCAATGAGCTTCTAGAAGATAAGAAAGTAAAAGCACTGGTAGTGCGTATCAATTCTCCGGGCGGCTTAGTAGGGCCCTCCCAAGAGATCTATCGCAGCATCAAAAAAGCCAATGAGAAACTTCCTGTAGTGGCGTCCATCGGTTCGGTTGGTGCGAGTGGGGGGTATTACGCAGCTCTGGGAGCTCGAAAAATCTACGCCAACCCAGGCTCCATCACTGCCAGTATCGGAGTGATTTCTGAATTTGCAAATCTTGAAAAGTTATATCAATGGGCAAAAATTGATCGTTTTGCTCTCAAGTCCGGGAAGTTGAAAGACGTGGGCTCTGAAACACGCAAAATGACTCCCGAGGAGCGAGAGTTTCTCACCCAACTTCTCATGGATATTCATCGGGATTTTAAAATGGCCGTTCAAGAAGAACGCAAGCTCACCCCAGAAGAAACTGAAAAATGGACAGATGGGCGCATCATGACTGGCTCCCAAGCAATGGCAGCCAAACTCATTGATGGCGTGGGGGGCATGGATGAAGCGGTTTTAGAGGCTAAAAAACTTTCCAATCTTCCTGGAGAGGCCCCCGTGGACTACCCCGAAAGTGGCAAAAAGAATTTTCTGAAAGAACTTCTCAGTTCAGACGAAGAAGAATCTTTGACTGGAGACGCTTGGCAAAAGCTTCGATTCTTTTTTTCCCAGCTCGCAGGGCAACCAGGTTGGCGCGTGTGGCTGTTAGCTCCGGTTTCTTAATTGAGCTTCACGACTGAGGCTTGAATCCAAAAACATCCACTGCATTTTTATAAAAGAACAGAGGCCAATCTTTTTCTGGAATGATCCGCTTCATGAGTTGAATATAGGGCCCTACTTTTACTAAAGGCCAATCGCTACCGAACAAGAACTTTTTTGGATTCTCGACGTAAGCATAAAACCATTGAACTGGCTTCACGACTAACTCCTGAAGTTGGCTTTCGGGGAGATCATTCACATCCCCTAAAGTGAGGGCTGAGACATCCACATAAACGTTATCATTTTTATAAACTACTTCGGCAGCAGAATGAAACCAAGGGTTTCCCATATGAGCGATCACAAACTTCACCTTGGGATAGTCGACAGCTATTTCATCAATTTGTAGAGGATCCGCGTACTTCACTTTCGCTTGTTTATCGTAAGTATCTCCCGTGTGAAAAACGACAGGAATTTTATGTTTCTCAGCTAAGCGATAAAAGGGGTGATAAAACGGATCATTGGCCCAGCGGGGCACATAGCCCAAATAGACTTTCAGACATTGAAACCGCCCCTCTTGAATGCCTTTCTCCACTTGCTTCCACTGATCTCCCAAATGAATTCCCATGCAAGTTCTCCATTGCAAGGGACCCTGGCGATTCAATGTGACTTTGAAATTTTCCTCAGCTGCATAGTGAATGACTCCCCCAACCACTTGCGCACTTTGAAACTCTTGCATGATTTGTGATGAAGGTTGCAGATACTGATTCAGTTTTTTTGAATAGAAATGAGCATGAGCATCAATGATCGGAAAATTTTCCGTCACTGGTTTGGTTTTCTGGTGGCTACAAGCTCCCAATGAGAGTACGAATAAAATCCAAAATGGCATCATAGTCTCCTGATGTAGTAGGGTCCTCGTTATGAGTCAATCACTCTGTCGGCTGAGGTGTCTCTGCAGGGACTTCAGGAGACTGTTCCGCTTCTGAAGATTCTTCCGCTTCTGGGGCCTCCTCTGTGGGCGGTATAGCAATTTGGGGTGCCGGATCCGCCACTTCCCATAAATTCTCAACAATCGCTGCATCATACTCACTGGGATCAATGAACTTCATAGAAAGCATCACTTTAAGAATCTTTTCCACTCTTCCCTGCGCCCAAGGCGTCAGTTTTTTATTTTGAAAATAGGAGTGATATTTTTTGGGCGATGGGAGCAAGACAGCTAAAAAAGCGCCTTGTTTTGAGGAAAGTTCTGCAGGGGTTCGACCAAAATAATGGCGGGCCGCTTGTCCAATTCCGTAAATTCCAGGACCCCACTCTGCCATGTTTAAATAAAATGCCAGTACTTCACTCTTCGTGAGCACTTTGGCCATTTTCTGAGCCCAGAAAAACTCTTTAAACTTCCTCCAGAGTGTTTTTTCGTGCCCTAAGTAGACGTTTTTCACAACTTGCTGCGTTAAGGTGCTGGCTCCTCGAACAAACTTCCCTTCCTCGAGATCTTTCTTCAAAGCTTCTTTCAGCTCATGATAGTCCACGCCCTCGTTACTGAAGAAGCTGGTGTCCTCGGAGGCGACTACTGCCCCAATGGCTGCCGCTGAAATTTGAGAGAGCGGGACCCATCCAGCTGCTTTTGGCCCCACCCACCGGGTACTTTTGATTTCACCGGGGAGCTCAATGGAAACCTTCATACTGCCTCGCAAGGCCTTGAAATCGGGAACCTGGGTGAAAGTGTCAATCACCAAGGCGGTCCCAGCAGCGCCCAGGACAAGAACTGATAACACAACGGCTAAAGTGACTCGATTGAGTTTTTCCATTTTTGAATTTGTCGGGATCTCAGCAAAGCATTATCTTATCAGGATATTTTGAGATGGGAAAAGGCTTGATATGGGTATCAATCACCTGATTCTGAAAGGAGTCAGGCAAAACAATCTAAAGAACATTCATATTCAACTGCCGCTTCACGAAGCCATCGTGATTACGGGGCCCAGTGGATCTGGAAAATCCTCACTCGCTTTTGAAACGATTCACGCAGAGGGTCAACGACGCTACATGCAATCGCTTTCGACTTATGCGCGCCAATTCCTCGAGAAATTTAAAGCACCCGATGCGGAGGATATCCTCAACATCCCGCCCACAGTTGCCTTGGAACAAATCAATCCCGTCAGAAACTCACGAGCTACAGTCGGCACAACCACAGAAATGAATGACTATTTAAGAATTCTGTTCGAAAAAATCGGCCGATTGTACTGTTCCAAATGCCGAATCCCCATGAAGTCTTTTTCTCATGAGGAACACTTTGAAAAACTCATTGCAGACAAGGCTCAGAGCACTCTCGTGATGGGCTTCGCGCAAACCCTACCGAAAGAAACAAAAAGCAGAACGGAACTCTTACAAGAGATGTTGCGTTCTGGATATTCTCGAGTGCTGATCAACGACACTCTTCACTCTCTAGAAACTCTCCTCGCTCTTAAAAAAATGCCCAAGAGCCCCTGGATTTTTGTCATAGACCGCATGAAACTTCCTGTTGCTTCTGAACCTGCCCTCCTCACACGATTTACCGAGTCAATGAAACTGGCCACTAGTTTTGGCAAGGGATTTTGCCAAGTTTTTATCGAAGCTGATAAAAAATATTCATTCTATTCAGAATTGACCTGTGCCACGCACTGCCCGCAATGCAAAATGCTCGCAGCTCCTAAGACTGCTTTGTCCTTTTCATTTAATAGTCCGTTAGGAGCTTGTGAGAACTGTAAAGGGTTTGGAAACACCCTGGAAGTCGACGAACACTTGGTGGTGCCGGATGTACGTTTGTCTATTTCACAAGGAGCTATCGATCCTTTCACCAAGCCCAGTTTGCGGCATTGGCAAAAAAAGCTTTTGGAGTTTTGCAAATCGGAAAAAATCGATGCCGATTTGCCTTATAAAGATTTGTCTGTTGAGGCACGAAACAAGATATTTTCTGGTCACAAAAAATTCATTGGTGTGAAAGGCGTTTTTGATGAGCTCAATGAAGAAAAATACAAAATGCGCATTCGTGTTTTTGTTAGTCGGTATGTTTCAGCTTTTGAATGTGGAACCTGTCATGGCAGTCGATTGAACGCCTCTGCACTGAGTGTAAAAGTCGGCGATAAAAACCTGGCCGAGCTTTATGAAATGAACTTCATGGATTTGCTCACGTTTTTAAACCACCTCAGTCTCACGCCCAAAGAACAAAAGATAGCAAAAGACGTACTGCTTCAGCTCCAACGTCGATTAGAAATATTAACCACTTTGGGTTTAGGTTATTTGACGCTTTCCCGTCAAACTCGAACACTTTCAGGTGGGGAATATCAACGTATTCTTCTGGGCACTCAATTGAGTCAAGGGCTCACGGACACCCTCTATGTTTTAGATGAACCTTCTATTGGACTTCATCCGAGAGATACCCAAAAGCTTTTAGCCGTACTCTCAAAGCTGCGGGCTCTAGGCAATACGCTCGTCGTAGTTGAACACGATCCCGAAGTCATTGAATGGGGAGACTTCGTAGTGGATATGGGACCTGGTTCGGGTACCAAAGGTGGTGCTCTGATGTTCTCTGGCTCTCGAGCTGAATTCATGAAACATCCTGGTTATACGGCAAAGGCAGTACGAGACTGGCGCGAGGAATGTCGAGATGCCCTATTACGCCCTCTTCAACCCCCTCAGGGCGAATGGTTAGAAATTCAGGGAGCTCATGGCAATAATTTAAAAAATGTTCAGGTGAAAATTCCGCTGAATAAGTTAGTGGCTGTAACGGGAGTTTCTGGATCAGGAAAAAGCACCCTGATTGTAGATACTCTTTACCAAGCGCTCTCCAAGTTGTTTTTTGGAAAAAGTGAAAAGATAGCAAAATTTGAAGCATTGAGTGGCTTTGAACATCTCAGCTCAGTAGAACTGGTGGATCAAAGTCCTATTGGAAAGTCGTCACGCTCAAACCCGATTACTTTCATTAAAGGTTATGACGAAGTTCGTGCTCTTTTTGCACAAACACCTGAAGCCAAAAGAAAACATTATGGACCTGGTCACTTTTCCTTCAACGTGGCTTCCGGAAGATGTGAAACTTGCGAGGGAGAAGGACGAGTTAAAGTCGACATGGTTTTCATGGAAGATGTCTGGGTACTTTGCTCTGCTTGTGATGGGAAGCGATTCAAACCGTCTATTTTGGCTATTAAATATCGGAATAGAAATATTGATGATGTCTTACGCATGACTGTAGATGAAGCCTATGAATTTTTTATTGGGATTTCTACCTTGCGCACAAAACTGGCTCTCTTACGTGAAGTTGGCTTAGGGTATCTCCAGTTGGGGCAACCTGGGTTTTCGCTTTCTGGAGGCGAGGCCCAACGCTTAAAGATCGCACGCGAGCTCCATGCAGCAGCGAGCTCAGCCGGTAGCACCCTCTTCATCTTAGATGAGCCCACGACTGGCCTTCATTTCCATGAAATTTCAAAACTCATTGGGGTCTTGAGAAGGCTTGTGTCTAATGGACACTCAGTGATCGTGATTGAACATAATTTACAACTCATTTGCTCCGCTGATTACCTCATTGATCTGGGTCCAGACGGTGGTATCGAGGGGGGAAGTGTTGTGGCAGTAGGCACGCCTAGAGAATTGGCGCAAAAAAAATTGCCACAAACAGGAAAATATCTCTCTGAAATTCTATATCAATCTGAATTGTGAAATTTCCTTCACAAATGCTGACTGAAGTTTATCCACGTCCCCATTGACACGCAGTGTTAATTTCGTTACACTGTTATTTGTTGGACGTTGAAAAAGCAGACAGCTCGCCCCTCGAATAAAGAGTCGTACAGGAAGTACACAGAGTTCCCGCAAGAAAGCGAAATGGGCCGTTAACGTTTTTTTTGATTGGGAGGATCTATGATTAATTGGGATGAGTTTGAGCATATACACGTGATTAGAAAATTACGTGAAGTGATTGGTAAATGGTTTGCGATTGATGTGTTTTTTGCCGATGACCGAGGCAACTTAAAACTCATCGAAAAAGGCAGAAAGCATGAGTGCACCAATAAAGTGGTGGGCCTGCTCCTTTCACGGGACGAAGGCTTTGATGCTCTTGCTGAATTTGCTCGAGAGACGGTCAATGAGCTGAGAAAAACTCAGGAAAAAGATCTCATTCGTCCTTTTCTACCCAATCTCCACACGTCCTCATTCCCTATCGTGATTGATAATGAGTTCATGGGAGGGGTTGTGTGTGTGGGGTACTTCCCAGAAGGCGTCACTGATGCTCAGAAAAAGGAACTGGCTAAAGCTCTGGCTCAGTTCAATCTACCCAGCCAGGAGATCGATTACGCTGTTTCTAAGATGAGAACCATTGAAAAGGATCAACTCCCCTATTTCAATGAGTTATCGGATCTAGTCTCAAAAGAAATCAGCACGCTACACAAAGAGATCAGCTTGCGTGATGACCGAATTCAAGAACTCAATAAAGAGCTCGGAATTCGATACAAGTACGACAACATGATTGGTAAGTCCAAACCGATGCAAGATGTGTATGGTCTCCTTGAGAAAATCAAGAACAGTGAAAGCACTTGCTTGATTCAAGGGGAAAACGGAACTGGTAAAGAGTTAATTGCAAAAGCTATTCACTACAACAGTCTCCGCAAAGAAAAAGTCTTCATCACCCAAAACTGTTCGGCTTTCAACGACAATCTGTTAGATTCCGAATTGTTTGGACACGTGAAGGGTTCATTCACTGGAGCGATTAAAGACAAAAAGGGTCTTTTTGAAATGGCCGATGGCGGTACATTCTTCCTCGATGAAATTGGGGATACTTCACCGACCATGCAAGTGAAGTTGTTACGTGTTCTCCAAGAAGGAACCTTCATCCCTGTGGGTGCTACGGAGCCCCGAAAAGTGGATGTGAGAATTATTGCAGCTACCAATAAAGACCTCAAAGACATGGTGGAAAAAGGAACATTCCGGGAAGACCTTTATTACCGGATCAACGTGATCAATATCACGGTTCCGCCGCTCCGAGATCGCAAAGAAGATATTCCTATTCTTTGCGACCACTTTTTAGCAAAAAGTGCTGCTGAAAAGAATATTAAACCCAAAGTACTCACGAAACGGGCTCTGGAGAAAATTTTTGATTACCCATGGCCTGGTAATATCCGTGAGTTGGAAAACGAAATGGAGCGAGTCACTGTTCTGGCGGGACCGGAAGGCAAGATCACTATCGACATGCTCTCCGCTCGCATTCGGGACTTCGGGGAAAGAAACAAAGTTCAGGGTGTTCGTATCCAAGGCAAATTGCGAGATGCTTTGGAAGAACTTGAACGAGAAATGATCCGAGAAGGCTTGAAGCGAACTGGATGGAACAAATCCAGACTTGCTAAAGAGCTGGGAATTTCTCGTGCCGGTCTCATCAACAAAGTAGAAAAATACAACTTAGACAAAAGAAAAATTGCGAGAAAACCCGACGGAACTTTCTAAACCGTTATAAATGACGGCCAGTGGCATGAGCTACTGGCCGTTATTTTTTTTGATCTTGGTTTTTTGGTCTCAGCTCCTTAAACTGTGAGTTGGGGGAAATCTCAGGAATGCCAGAACGATCTATCGATTACCAATCCTACGATTCCAAGCGCAATCCAGGCTTTCAAATTCAAGCTCCTTCACTAGAAAGACTCTTCATTGACTCAGCATTGGCGTTGGTCGATCAACAAGTAAAAATCATGCATTTGGACAGTAAAGAACGCCACACACTCACTTTGGAGGCTACCACTCCTGAGGGGCTTCTTTTGGCTTGGCTGAATGCCGTCTTGGCATTGATGGAGCAGCATGCATTTTTACCCAAACGTATTTATTTTTCTGCATTTGATGGAAAGAAAGTTCAAGCAACTCTGATGGGAGAAAAACACGATCCCATTAAACATGGTACTTTGTATCGATTTAAATCAGTACTCCCCGAGCATTTGAGTTTTGGAACACAAAATCAGGACGGTCTTTGCTTTTTTATCAAAGTACTTCTGACTCAATAATCACTACCACTTCACATTCAAACCGTTGAGCTGGGGTTTCGGTAAGGCCGGACCACGTTCTTCTTCCTCGTCATTCATTTCTGAAATTTCGTCCGAAGCAGCTTCTGCATTCGGTAAAAAGTCGGTTTCACATTTTTGACAGATTAGGATTTCGGAATCTCCTTCGTTGAGATGCAGGCAATAGTGGCACAACCGAAAAAAGGTCTCCGGTACGTCCCGAATCACCGGTCCGAGTGGAGTTGCACGATGGTGGCGCCCCTTTCTCATCGATTCCCTCCTGGTTTTTTTAATCAGGGTACCTGTGCCTCTTCAGTATAACGCATCACGGCATCAGAAGTCAAAAACCCAAGGAGAGTTAGAACTATAAGCTATTGATATTCATCAGAAAAGAAACAGCCCAGAAGCATCTCGGCTTCTGGGCTGTTTGGACTTACTTTGCGAGTTGTTTTTTACGCCTCTGCGAGAACTTGGGTCAGTCTTAGGACCTTTGGCTCTACTCTACACATCTACCACTTCCACTCCGCTTCGGTAGAGCCCCACTCCACTCTTCACTGCAACTGTTTTAAGATCCTGAAGACCCAATGCTTCTCCAATCAGGGGCGAAGCAAGTCTTTTTAAGTTGATTACTTCGCTAACGAAGGTCTTACGACGTTTCCATTAGCACCCGATACTGCTGCACCTAGCGGGCTCACTCTGCGAGGAGCGGTTCCGCGATTTGAGATGCGGTTAATATTCGGCGTACCTGCGTTGTTCATCATTTGCATTTGAGCTTGCATCTGATTGTTAATCAGCTGAGTCACTGCAGTTTCGTCTTCTTTAAGACTGCTCATTTGAGACTGCAACTTATTCGCTGCAGAGTTCAACTGATCTCGTTGTTTAGCCAACGCTTTAATTTGACCATTCGCTTGCTCAACCGCTACTTCAACTTGTGAGTTGAATTGGTTGTATTGTTGCTCAGCATTCGACAGATCCATCTGAGCTTGCATCAACGTATTGTTCAGCTGCTCTCTTTGGTCTGGAGACAGCATGGACAACATCTGTCTTTGCTGATTCAGATAAGACTGCTTAGTATCAACTGCTTGTTTCAACTGAGCCAAGCGTTGTTTCACTGAAGGACTGAGAGCTGCACGGCCACCTTCTTTCAGCTCTTCCAAACGCTCATCAAGCTGAGCAGCTTTGTCCTTTGCGTTCTGTAAAGCGACTTGAGTGCGCTTAATGTCAGCGGATACTCGAGCTTTACCGACCACTAATTCTTGGATACCTGCCATCGGGCTGATGCTCGCAGCTACAGGTTGTCTCATCTCATTCATAGAAACGATTTCCTGTGCATCGGCAAGCTCTGGACGGCCACCTGTTACACCTAAATCATAGGTTACAGGTACATTTGCACCCAGCGAACTCTGGTTCTGTAAGAACGGCAGGTTATTCGCCTGAGGCAACGGCTGGTTGAACTGGTTTGCATTCCCAGGGTTCACACGAGCTTGCTGTGGGAAGAAGGGAAACTGCTGATTGTTGTTCGCAGGAGTCACTTCTTCTTCGGCATTCCGTTGATTTTGATCATTCACTAAACTTCCTAAGAGACCATTGAGAACATCAGTAGCATCTTGGTCTTGTTTCTTAGCCTGAGCAGGCTCCACTTGAGCAGCTTGTTCAGAAAGTGCAGTCAAGTTAGCATTCGCTTTCAAGAGTTCATTTTCCAAGTTAGCCAGACGCTCTTGGCCAGCCAGACGCTCACGGTCCAGTTCTTCTTTGTTTTTGTCGTTGCTTGCTTTCAGCTCTTCTAACAAGCTAGCAAACTTATCGACTTCTTCTTGTTTTTTACCTAAAGCTGCGCGCACGCTATCGCAGAATGCTTTGAATTCGGCATCTGCTTTTTCTTGCTCACCCACTTCAGGATTTTCTTTCTTTTCTGGCTTAGACAGCGTGATATTCAAGGCTTCTCTGTCTTTTGAAGACGCTAAGATCAAGTCTAAGAACTCTTCAGATTCAGCATCAGTGCCTAATGCTCTTTCAATGAGCTTAGCATAGATTTCTTTTTGTTTATCGCCACCAAACTTGGAAGCTTCCACTTTTGAGAAAGCCTCTTTTAACTTTTCTTTAAAGTCAGAAACGCTCTTATTCTTTTTTAAGGCTTCTTGGATGGCCTCAAAGAATTGATTCGGCTTAGAAGCAAACTTTTCAACGAAGTCGGTGACTTCAAACTTAGTCAATGACTCCACCGCAGCGGTTTTATCCGAATCGATCAGGCTCTCCAGTTTCTTGTCTTTATTAGGACCGCTTAAGTACCAGAGGTCCAACGCAAAGACATGCTGTGAGGATAAACTGAGCGCCATCAGTGAAACAACACCGATACGACCAAATTGAGCCTTACGATTATTCTTGTTCGATTTCATTTTCCGCTTCTCCTTCAACAAAACAAACATGCAACACCAACTCGCAATATCAATTTAAGGGACATACACACCTAGCACACGCTAGGATCGTAAGATCCCGCTCCCCCCAGACATGAGCAAGGGGTGTGCCACTGAGTTTTGAAAGGGGTGTGAACTTCTAGAATCCGCACAATTCAGATGAAGAACTTCTAAAATTTCCCTGGCGAGCGCTGAAAGAAAGTGTGTAGAGAGCCGACACTTTTTTTCGAGAGATCACTCCAAGCAGCCGTGTTTACAGGTATTTTCAACTGTAAAATGTTTTCCACTCAAGCGCCGTGGACCAGCCTTTTTTGGAACATCTTGTTTTTTAGAAACAGTTGCTCTCTGCTTGAGTTCCGTTTAGTTTCCCAGAAAGCGCGTTTTGTTACACACGTGTCTAAAAGTTAAGGAGTGTATTCCTCATGTCTACTCGTGAACTTCAACACAAACCTGAGTTATTAGAGAATTTAAAAGAGTTACTCACTTCTATTGGTGAGAATCCTAACCGAGACGGTCTTCAAAAAACCCCCTATCGCTTCCTTAAAGCGTTCGACTTCCTCACTCATGGCTATGCGAAAGACCCGGACCAAATCATCAACGGGGCACTCTTTGATGCTCCTTATTCAGAAATGGTGATCGTAAAGGATATTGAAATTTATAGCTTGTGCGAACACCATTTGCTGCCCTTCTTTGGCAAATGCCATGTGGGCTATATCCCCAGCGGTAAAGTCATCGGTCTTTCTAAAATTCCGCGCATTGTAGATGCCTTTGCCCGCCGGCTCCAAGTCCAAGAACGCCTCACCAGTCAGATTTCTTCCTGTCTGATGAGCCACTTAAACCCTCAGGGCGTTGGGGTAGTCATTGAAGCAAGCCATCTCTGCATGATGATGCGAGGAGTGGAGAAACAGAATGCCTTTGCTCAAACCAGCTCTCTTAAAGGAGTGTTTCAAACTCAAGAAACCAGGAGCGAATTCTTTAACCTGCTTAAGCGCTGATAATTATTGGATTTTTTAGCTCAAGTCCCCACAACCTATTTCCCTGTCCCATTTTTACGATTTATGGTACTCACTAGGACTTTATGAAGTTAGTGATTTCACAGCTAAAACCTGGGGAAAACCCCC
>RFNT01000141.1 GCA_009927045.1 bacterium
TCGGGTCTCACCTTTGCTTCCCCCGATTAAGGGGGAAGACAAGGGGAGACTATTCTCTAAACTCTGGAACCCCCGCCCATTCGAGAAGTTGAACATCTCCCGACTCTATGTAGTCGGCCAGACTTTCAAGCTCCGCCAATTCTCCATAAGATACGTTTCTCTCGCATATTGATTGTCTTATCTCTTCGAGCCTAACTTTTGCGGCCAGCCAAGTTTCTGCATTCTCCGCATTCTTGGCAAAGTTAATTCCTTCAAACGGATTCTTTTTCATTATGTGTTCCTTTCTTTTATTGGTTTTTATTTCCGCCCGACAAACATTGCAAACGCGATCAGCACTCCGCCAAGAATCAGGCCATGGGTGAACGCCACCGCCTGATGGACTTCGGCGATCATTTGACCACCTCCCGACTCAGTCCGTGCCTTACTCCAGCGTCAAACATTTCTGAATAAGTGACTGCCATATGCCTTATCATGTCGGTAAGTTCATCGGCGGGATAGGTTTCGAATGGTTGCCATGGCTCAAACTCTTCTGGAAAGATTCCAGAGTCACCCTCCGCAAGCATCCCGTCAATGATTTCTTCCGCAGTTTTATATTTATCGTCATTCCAATCCGACAGGAAGTGGCCACAGGCTTCTAATAAAAAGTCGGGCTTTCCTTTGGTGCTTTCTTTCATTTTACCATTTCTCCTTTCTGATTGTGTAATTTTCAACACCTCTCGCCCTCCGCCATGCTTCAGCACGCTCAAGCGATTCGAAGCGAAGGAGGAAGGAACCGGCGCGTGAGTAAATGCACCAGCAAATCATGACGCGCTTTCCATAGTCATATAAACACCCAGGCTTTCCATGACTATTTCATGCGCCTCTTTTTCGCTTGTCGCCTCAAACTGAAGCACCGGCATGGATAGTCCGTAACTATCTTTCTTGTCAAAAACTTCGACTAGGTAGGTTTTCAAGCTTTCTCCTTTCTCATGATATAATCATGTGCCGCTTGTGCTTTGGCGGCGGCATAGAAGATCATTTTGGGATCATTCTTAAGGACGCGAGACCAGTTTTGACAATAGGCAATCGCGTTCTCCTCCACCTCGTCTCGGTTTATGCCAGTTGACTGACAGAGGAATTGTGCGCCAATTTCGGCAACTAGCTCCTCCTTCGCGTACTTCTCGCTCCCAAAATTGCCGCCCAAATCTCGCTCCAAGCGCGATTCGTGGCCGGTGGAATGAGTCAATTCGTGGAACATTGTATCGTAATACGCGCTCGCACTTGTCCAGTGTGATGTTTTGGGCGGCATTTGCACCAAGTCTTGACTTGGAATATAGCAAGCGCGCAAACCATCCACGATTTTTGGCGCGCGCGGCATTTTCTGAATTACCTCATCCGCCTCTACAATCTGTGCTACCGGCTCGCTCGCTTCTTCCCTTGGCGGCATGCCGTCACACTGCGAAGCATTAAAAACCGTGTAATGCTTCATAAGACGAAAAGTCTTAGGCTTGTCGTTTGTGATATTGTCGCCGCCATCATTCTCTGTGCTTTTCTTAATTGTCGAATAGAATATGACCGGCCAACCCTTTTCTCCTTTCCTTACTTGCGCGCCAATCGCGCTCGCTTGTTTATATGTCAGGAAGCGCGGATCGGGATAAGAGCTTGCAAGATTCAGCACCAGCGCGTTGATCCCGCGATATTCGCTTTTGGTAATTGCATTATGGGCGGCAACACTGCGCCAAGGCTTGCGCCAAGGGATTTCGCCCTTGCCCAACGCCTCAACTATTTTCTCAACTATTCTGTTTGTTTGTTCTGTTTGCATTGTGTGTTTCCTTTCTTTTGGTTTTTGGTTATTCTTGCCAATACATTTTGGAAAGAAAATAAGTGCAAAGAATCAGCGTGGGGGCGAGGAGGATGGATTCGATCATTTTGATATCTCTCGATCCACGCAAATGTCAATATACGCTTTCGCCTCTCGCAAGGTGTCGGCAATATCAGTCATGGAACTTGCATTATGTGCGGCTTGATTCCTGTATGTGTTCCATTGAACCCCACGAATCTCAGGATCATTCAAATAATTGTTATCTATTTTTTTAATAAGCCACCCTCGGTAGATATAAAAATCTCCGAGCCGTTTTGCTATGTGTTTTCTTTTCATACGCTCAATATGCAATCGGCTTGGAATATTGTCAACATATTTTTTTAAGATTTTTTCGTGCTAGTTTGTGCCAGTGGAAAACCCGCCCGATAAACTGCCCGAAAAATCGAAGAATGGGAAGATTGCATTCTCGCCCGAGATAGAGCAGAAAATCCTAGAGGCTTGCGGGAATGGTTTTACCATCGAGAAAGCCGGTGCGTTGGTAGGCGTGAATCCTTCGACAATTAGAACATGGATTCAGAGGAAGCCTAGTTTCGGCCAGAAAGTCGAGACAGCCCGAAAAAGCTATGAAATGTCTCTCTTAAAATCCGTATACGATGCGGGCGAGAAGTCATGGCAAGCTCGTGCTTGGATATTGGAGCGAACTTGCGGATATGCGGCTCCCTCAAGTCGTTTATCCGTAGATACTTCCGTAACTCATGGCGTAAACGGCTCATTCGCCGCCCTCCTCGCTGGCTTGGCATCGCGAAGGGCGGAAAAGAAGGCGCAAGTTATTGAGGCGAAAGAAGTTAAGCAATTAGAAAATACTGATGTAAATACATTGTCAAACCAAAGTAAGTACACTAATTGTTGTGCGACTAATGCTGATGATCAACAAGTTGCAAGTCAAAAAAATGGACTTGGTAGGAAACGAAGAATTAAAACAAGAAAACCAAGGCAAGAAAGCCTAAAGAAATGGCCGGTACACGACACGCCCCCCGCCACGCCCCCCGCCACCGATTCACACGCATAAACCCCCCCAAATAATTGCGCCACAAAATAAAAAGAGGTTATGGCAAGACGAGTTCCAAAGTCCGCCCAAAAGGCTCCTGAAGAAGTTTTAGAACAACTGCTAAACCCAGCATATTTCGCAGACAAAGTATTGGGCATCAATCTCTACAAGTGGCAAAGAGATGTTCTTGCAGATATTGAGCCAATCGACTCTAGGGTAGCCCTACGCGCCGCCAACGGTTCCGGCAAGACTTCCACGGTCATTTCTGGCGTTTTGATATGGCACGCGCTGGTCTATCAGCGTTCTGTGGCCGTAACAACCGCAGGAG
>RFNT01000022.1 GCA_009927045.1 bacterium
GAAGTATTTTGGCAGATCCACGTCGTAAGGAAATGAAGAACAAACTGAATGACCGCGTGAAGCATCGTGAGAGTTTTCGTCCATTTGCGGCTTCAGTGATTATGGAGTTTCAGGATCAGTGGTTTGAAAATGCATTCTACGCTCCGACGATGGAAGCTGTGTTTCAGGTGCGGCCTAACATGCGCAGCAAAATCGCAGGAGTCGTGCATGAAGATGGGTCCTGTCGCATTCAGTCCGTTTTACAGAAGAGCCAACCGTTTTATTATCAGTTGATAGAAGAGTTTCGGAAGCTGACCGGCGTTCCCATGCTCATCAACACTTCATTCAATGATAGCGAGCCTATCGTCTTAACGAGCGAAGATGCTATTCGGTGCTTTCTGACAACAGAAATGGATTATCTGATTCTGGAAAACCGGCTTTTCTGCAAGAAGGGGAGCGCGCTGTCGCTCACCGCTTGAGCTCTTGCGACCAGCATCGATACGCTTCAGTGAAGGAGCTTTGATGATGAGGGGCAACTTTCGGATAGGTGGCAAGCAGCTCCGGAACAGCGTCTCCCACGACCCACGACTTTCCCGCCCATGCTAAAAGCTGTAAATCATTATAGTCATTACCAAGTGCAAAAGTTTTCTCAATAGGAATCCTGTTTGTTTCTTAACCACTCCGATGCTGTGGCTTTTGAACTCTGTGCGTGCAAAATTTCAACCCAGAGGATTTTCCATCAAAGGGAGAAGTCGCTCTCACCACGTTGAATTGAGGTGATAATGAGTTCCGAAGCGTTTCAAACAATTGCGGCGTTGTGGGATGTGACTGGATAATAATAAACTCACTGGCTGATTTCGGAAGTTGCTGGGGATTGAGAGGTTCTCCATGGGCCTTATGAAATTCAATACGATGATGAAAATCAACGTTTGACGGGTTTCTGGGTGAAAATAAAAACGATGGGATTGAGGAGCGCTGAGTTGAATAGTGAAATCGACTTCGTGTTCATTAATTTGGTGAAAAACAGTTTGAACTTGTTCCGTGCTGAGAGAGTTATGGTGGATGAGCTCTTTGTTTTTCCAATCAAAAATTCCGGCACCGGAAGAAAAAATGAGATAGTCGATTGGAAAGTCAGGTTCTAATTCAGTCTCAACACCATAAAGACTTCTCCCTGTGGCAATCACGCACAAATTACCCTCAAGCCGAGCCTGAGCGAGAGTATCCTTGTCTTTTACAGAAACTGAGCCCCCCTTCGGAAGTAAAGTTCCATCTAAATCAGAAATAAGGAGCATGGGGGTACCATAGTCGAGACTGCCTGCAAAAAAAAGAGAAAGTCGCCAGGGCCTTAGTTATAATAGCAAAGATGAAATATTTAATTGGTTTGCTACTCATTTCTTTCATTCAAACGGGTCATCTGCTGGCCAGTTCTGATATCGACCGTTCTGTGCAATGGGGATATCGGATTAATTATCAATCAGGTCTGCAGTCGAACGATCTTAAAGCATTGCGAAAAATGCTCCAAAGCAAAGGAGTCAATGTTCTGTACCCTTCTCAACGCGACTGGAAACTCCCCACGGGTTACTTGAGTGTGTCTTCATTTCTCGGGGAGGATGAAATCAAAAAAATGAGCACATGGATAGTTTCAGTAGAGCCCAGTGAGCCTACTCAAAGATACCAGATTGAACTGAGAGCAGGATTGGAAGAAGTTCAATATAAAAAACTCTTACAGGTTTTTGTGAAAAACAAGATTCAGTTGGTTTCTGGCGCTAACACACCGGGCATTCCTTCTTCACTATTAGTAAAAGCCGCCTTGACTCCAGAACAAATCAAAGGGATTGATGAAATCAGTGGGTTAGTTGTTGGAATCAACAAACCCAATTGAGGGTACAGTATTTATGCTGAGTTGGATGGAAATCATGATTGTCGGAGGAGCCTCCTACTTTTTGTTCAAACGTCATGCTTTCAGGGAATGGATTCAAGCGGGCAAAGAATCAGTGGATGCTTTCAAGACGGCTTTGAAAGCAGATTCCAAACGTGAGATAAAAGAAGTGTCGGAGTTCAGATCTGAAAAATCGAAAGAGCAAGGAGATCAAAATGCTAGGTAATTTGGGATTTACTGAGATTTTAGTATTGGGAGCCATCGTCCTCCTCATTTTTGGTCCAAAAAGACTACCAGAGCTTGCAAAGGGTTTAGGCAAGGGCATCCGCGAGTTTAAGAAAGCCTTGAGTCAGCCGGATGAAGAATCTTCAGAAAAACAGGCCCTATTAAAAAATGACGAAAAGAATCCGGATAAAGACAGTCATTCGTAAAGAAATGGCGCACCCGGGAGGATTCGAACCACCGACCCTCAGATTCGTAGTCTGATGCTCTATCCAACTGAGCTACGGGTGCGC
>RFNT01000191.1 GCA_009927045.1 bacterium
AAGCTTTAGTCAAAGCAGTGGAAAATAAGAAAATTTCCAAAGAGCGCATTGAAGTTTCTGTTCAGCGAATTCTGAACATGAAAAAAAGTTACTGTAAAGAATCAAAACCGATACAAGTTGACCAGTTAGAAAAGAAAATTGGAATTCCAGATCATTTGGCGTTGGCTGAAGCCATTAGAAGAAAAGAAATGCCCACCCACTTGGGCGATTCAACAGAAGAATAAGCTCCTAGCAGGTAGAAAAAAGATCGGGCTGCTCGAGAGAGTGTTCGAGCCGGCTACAAACGTAATCAAAGTCTTCTCTCTTATTTTTCAAATCTAGGGAATCAGCGTTAACAGTCAGAACTTTCCCAATGTCATAATTTTCAATCCATTCATCGTAGCATCGATTCAGTTGGTCCAAATAAGCATCTGGAATATTCTTTTCGTAATCTCTGCCTCGCTGAGCAATCCGTTGTTGTAGGCAGGGGACTGATCTCCGCATATATACAACTAAATCAGGAGGCGGTAACAACCGAGTCATCGTGCTGTACAACTCGTAGTAGTTTTCATAGTCCCTTTTTTCCATTTTTCCACTTTCATAAAGGGCGCGGGCAAAAATATGCGCATCTTCATAAATGGATCTATCTTGAATGGCTGAACTCTGCCCAAAAACAATTTTCTGATGAGCCTGGAATCGTTTCGAGAGGAAAAAAACCTGCAACTGAAGCGACCATCTGGGCATGTCTCCATAGAAATCTGATAAGTACGGATTTTCAGCCACCACTTCAAAATGAGGTTCCCACCGATACCGTTCCGCCAGCAATTGTGTCAGCGTGGTTTTTCCCGAACCAATATTACCCGCGATCACTAAAAATCTCTTGGAATTGGCCATACCCCTTTATTACTGAAGCTGCCTCTGAAGGTCAAAGGTTCCTAGCTGGATTTTGTGGAATACGACTTGGCGTATTAATTAGAAGTGAGTATTTTCAACAGGTGTCTGTGAAAGAGCGGAAAACCAAATCAGATCCCTTTGGGATTCATCGGGTGTTGGATGAACACCCTACCCTCCCTCAGGCCGCCCTCCGTTTAGATAATCAAACGCCAATTTTTGATAACGAAATCTTAATTGAAGTAGAGAAACTGAATATTGATGCGGCCAGCTTTGTACAAATGGAAAAAGAAACGGCATCAAATCCGGAGAAAATTGGACAAATCATTCTCGAAAATTGCCGTTCGCGAGGGAAGCAGCAAAATCAAGTGACTGGATCGGGAGGGCATGCTCATTGGGAAAGTATCCCAAGTGGGAAGTCGATACCGGGGCCCTTTGAAACTCAAGAGCGGGGACCGCGTCGCCACACTGGTTTCACTCACTCTCACACCCTTGCATTTAGACCAAATTCGCAAAGTGGATTTGAAGACCCACCAAATTGATGTTTCGGGACATGCCATCCTTTTTGAGTCGGGGATTGCTGCTCGCCTACCTTCGGATCTTCCTGAGACTGTTTCCATGGCGCTCTTTGATGTTGCTGGAGCACCCGCGACTGTGAATGCCACTCTGCGCAACGGTCAGTCTCTGTTAGTCATCGGCGGAGGCGGTAAAGCGGGAACACTCAGCTGTGTTGCCGGGCGGCAAAAAGTGGGTAAAACAGGCAGGGTCTATGCAATTGAGCCAAATCCCGCTTTGGCGAAGGAGCTCAAAGCGCTCAAAGTATGCGATGCTGTGGTTTCAGTGGATGCCACAGATCCCTTGGCCGTGCGCAGGATGGTGGAGCGCACCACGCATGGTAAACTAGTAGATGTAGTGATTAATGTGGCGAGTGTACCCAACACTGAAGTCAGCGCTCTCATGAGTTGTCACTCTCTGGGAAAGATTATTTTTTTTAGCATGGCAACTTCATTCACCAAAGTAGCGCTGGGAGCGGAAGGAATTGGCTCAGCCGCTCAGCTGATTTTTGGCAATGGATATTACCCTCGTCATTCAGAGTTTGTGATTCAACTGATCCGGAATCATAAAGCTCTAAAACAACTTTTTCTCAAAAGATATCAATCCTAGTTTAACTACCAGGAGACAGCATGCATTCTGCTTTATGCGAAGCCTACGCGCTGGGTGATTTTAGTCCCTGGGGACGCCTTTTACTCAATGAGTGGCAGTCTGAAGGTGTACTTCAATTATCCTTTGAATCCAACGTCGGAAGTTTTTGTAAATCTGCGGAGAATAAAAAAGAACCCCTAATTGTTTTGTTGGAGAATGGTCCTACCAGTCAACCACAACTGATGCAGCTCCGCGCTTGTTCAGCACCGCTTTTAATTCTCTGGATGGGAAAACAGTTCAATAAAGAAGAGGTTCGGATGGGTTTGACCACCCGAGTATATGCTCTATTGGAAAACCCAACCGCGGGCGATAAAAGAACCCAAGATATTTTTATTCAGGCCAAGCAAACTCTGGATCGCTATTTACAACTCCACCACCTACTGCATTCTATGAAAGGTCTTGTTCTGCAATCAGAGAGTAAGAACACAGACGCAGATCTCATTCGAGAGCTCAAAGTGGGAATATCAAAACTAGAACGAATGACCCACAACAATCCATGGTGGCGATCGGAACAGAATGAAGGGACTCCTGAATCCTCTCTTCCAGTGGCCCAGTTTCAAGGTTTAGGGGATGTTTTATTAACTTTGGGTGAACTGGAACGCACGGGGACCCTTTGGGTGCGCGGAGGCAGGCCTGGGGAAGAAGGAAAAATAGACTTTATTCAGGGGAAAATGACTGTTGCTGAAGCGGGCGCCGTTTCTCAGTTAAAAGCGGTGTATCGAATGTTTTGTTGGGAAAATAGTCGGTTTCTGTTCAACAGGAAAAACCCGGAGGATTGCCGGTCTCAAAAAATGATTGCGATGGAGATTGAGGAGATTGTTCGTGAAGGTCAACAACAGCAGGAAAGAACCCAAAAAATAAAAAAGGAGATTCCTCCAGCACACATTAAACTGGATTTAGTGGCTGCTAAGATGACCGTTTCGACTGCTTTTACTCCCGCCGACTTTTATACTCTTATCCAAGTCGCCCAATTTCATCACGTTTCCGATATTTTGGACTATTCTGAAAAGTGGGATGTAGAAATCCTGGAAGGACTCATTCATTTGAGAAAAGCAGGCTATATTCGCTTAGTAGCATGAAAGCTTTTTTCAAACGAGCAGTCTCACGAGCACTAGAGCAATCCGAGCTTTCTAAGGAAGATCTCGCTTACAAGATCCTGCCGAATTTTCTTTTAGAAATTTTTCAAAAGTACCTTCGAGTCACAACGCAGGGTACAGAACACATCCCTAAAACTGGTCCCTGTATCGTCATTGGCAATCACAGCGGTTTTATGGGCTTTGATGCGTTGATGTTGGGACATCAAATCCACATCGCCACTCAACGCGTTCCTCGAATCATTGCTCACAAGCTATGGTTCCTTCACCCTAAGATCAGTGTCCATGCAAAGAAGCTGGGGTTGGTTGCAGCCAATTTAGAAAATGGACTTAAAGTACTGGAAAGAAAACAGCCGCTCCTGCTTTTTCCAGAAGGCGAAGAGGGAAACTTCAAGCCAACTAAGTACCGTTACCGTTTGCGGCGATTTCGGCGAGGCTTTGTGAGGCTTGCCTTACAAACAGGTGCGCCAATCATTCCTAGTGTCGTAATTGGAGCCGAGGAGACTCACATCACTCTCAAGCAAATTCGGTGGGCCAAGGAACTTTTTGGAATAATTATTCCAGTACCACTCAATGTAATTCCACTCCCGGCAAAATGGTATATCAAGTTTATGAAGCCCATCTATTTGAAAAAAGATCCGGAAAAAGCGCAAGATCTGGAATATGTCACTCGATTGAGTCGGTTGATTCGGTTACAACTGCAGAAGGAAATTCACAAGCAGTTGAAAAGACGGGAGCGTATTTTTCTCTAAATCAAAGAATTAACTCATTGTAGAGTGAATTTTTTAGGATTCATTGTGACTCCGCAACCTGGACACCGAGCAACTTCCACTACTTGGAGAAATCCAATGTTGAGATCATGACTGAACACTAATTTAGAACCGCAGAAACTACACTTTTCGTAGCTCTCCATAAAAACTACTTTTAGGCTTTCTGGTTCGTTCTCGCATCCTGCGACATCGGTTGAGTTATATGGACTTTCCATACGACTGACTCCTTTTTTTCTTCCTGAATTGTTTTGGATTGGTAGTGAGGCAAGCTTTCGCGTACTCCTCTTGTGTATCGGTATTTTCCGGAAAAGGTTCAGTTGTTTTTTTCAGCACCCCTAACGCCTCGGGGCGTTAATCCTTGTTTTCAAGTGCTATTTCCGCTAAGTTTTCGGAATCATGTCGGTCTATTCGAGCAAAACAGCTTTATTGTCGGGTATCATTGATTATGCAGGGATGTTCCCTCCGGCAAGCCTAGACCTCAATGCCACTTTAAAAAAAGCAGCAACTTTTCGAAGAACCAGTCGACACCCTTGGCTACTCAACCGGGTTGTCCTGGGTCTAAATGAAATCAAACAACTCAATCCTCGGTTGCTGTGGGAGTCGGGCTCTGACGGGAGCCCTTGGACAATCTCTGCTTTAGGGACCACGCCACAGGAGAACAGTACTGAAACCGTCATAAAAACGATTGATTGGGACCTCAGAGAATTACGAAGAATCCAAGAACGGCTTTACCATAGCTCGTGCAGAGTCGATATCGTAAGTTATGAGACTCGCCTACCAGCTGAAGTCTCAGCTCCTGGGCAAGCCATCACTGCGGGAGAAACTGTTTTTCCGGTTCTTGAGCAACTCGAAACCATTTGGCCGGGGGAATTAGATATTTATTTTGAGGTTTCGCTGGGAGCTTCCTGGGAAGAAACCTTGGAAGGGGTGAGTCGGATTTTAGCGGAGTGGATTGCAGAAAACTCTGCCAGCCAAATGATTCCTGCTCTCAAAATTCGTACGGGTGGCAAGCAAGTTCCTACTCCGCAACAACTGGCTAAAGCTATCGATGAATGCGCTGCTAACGGAATCAAATTGAAGGCTACCCAAGGACTCCACCATCCGGTAAGCCAGGGTTCTGAATTTGGATTTATAAATCTTTTTGCCGCTATCAATTTTGCTTACTCCTTGGGGAACAAAGAATTTTCTTTGAAGGATATTGAGACCTGTTTAACATCTCAAAAAGGTGATGAGTTTGTTTTTTCCGAGTCTAGCTTTTCTTGGAGAGGACGAGAGATCACCACTCAACAAATTGAATCCGCCAGAAAAACACATGCTGCAACGTTTGGAAGTTGTAGTATCGACGAACCAGATGAATTTTTATTCAAGGAGTTTCCATGAAATTAGCAACACTCCCCAGCACCGACCCCAAAAACAGACAGGGTCGACTCATCGTAGTTTCTTCAAATAATCAATTAGCAATTGAGGTTCAACCGAAGGTGTCCTTAATCTCAGCCTTGGAAAGTTGGGATCACTGGGAACCTCGCTTGCAACAGATGTCGGAAGAGCTCAATCGAGGGAAAGCTCAAGGGGTCTTCAATTTTAATCCCAAAGATTGCCTGAGTCCCCTCCCCCACTGTCATGGTTTTTATGATGGAAGTGCTTTTCTGTCGCACGTGGTTCGAGCTCGAAAAGCTCGGGGCGATCAAATGCCGGAATCAGCAAAAAAAACACCTTTAATGTATCAAGGGGTGAGTGATTTTATGTTGCCGGCTCACGCACCTCTGGAATTGATGGATCCGGCGTTCGGAGGAGATTTCGAAGCTGAATTTGGTGTCATTGTGAAAGATGTCCCCAAAGGAACTCCGGCAGAAAAAATGCCTCAGTATTTTGCACTTTTTTGCTTGTTCAATGACATCACGTACAGAGAGATTGTGAAGCAAGAAATTGAAACCAAGTTTGGTTTTCTTCAATCAAAGCCGAACTCTGCATTTGCACCGCTCGTAGTAACCCCTGATGAATTAGGGAGCTTCTGGGACGGCAAAAGAATTCATTTAGAAGTTCAGGTGCATCTCAATGGAAGAGAGTTTGGACACCCCAACGGAAAGGAAATGCATTTCACCATGGGGGAACTCGTTGCTCATGCCAATAGAACCCGACCGCTATCTGCCGGTACCATTGTAGGGACTGGAACCGTATCCAATGAATCCACCCAAAGCGGCTTTGCTTGTCTTACGGAGAAGCGGTTTCAAGAAATTATCGACACGGGTAAACCTGTAACGCCCTGGCTGCAACCGGGAGACCGCCTCCAAATCAATTGCCTTCAAAATGGGATTTCCGTTTTTGGGGAAATCGATCAAACAGCTAGGATTTGAAGCTGAACAGAAGAGTGTTACAATAGCGGTCATGAACACTATAGACATCTTGATTGGCAACCAGCGCTACGAACTCAAAGGAAACGAAAGTCCTGAACATTTGGAAGAAGTAGCCCAAATTGTTCGAAGACGAGTCGATTCCCTCAGGAAAAAAAACCCTAGTTTGAGCCTTCAAAAAGCGGCCATTCTAGCTGCTTTTGACTTGGCGAGCGACTTGATCAAGGCCAAGAGAAAATCCTCCGATCATCGCTCGGCAGTGCTTGCAAAAGCTCAAAAACTACTTGAAAAAGTGGAATGGGATCTCCAATTGAGTCGATAAGTTCCAGCAAGAGAGCTCTGAGAGAATCTTGGAAGAAATCCTTTCCTCAGGATCCCACTGCACGAAAATCTGCCAGCCTTGCTATTTGTCAGACTTTAATCAACCACTCTGGGTTTATCCAGGCTCCTCAAATCGGTCTTTTTGCAGCGAGAATCTTTGAGATCGATCTCTTACCCCTGCTCGCTATGACTCAAAAGGCCTATTTTTTTCCTAAGGTGGATTCCTCAACCCGACAACTCCACTTTTTTTCCATAACTCAATTGGACCAACTGGAAATGGGTGCCTATGGAATTTTGGAACCCAAAAAGGGCTTACCAAAAGCGCAATGGTCCCCCAGGATCTCATTCTAGTGCCAGGCTTTGGGTTTGATGTTTTTGGCAACCGAATTGGCAGTGGTGCGGGCTATTATGATCGGTTTTTTGAGTCAAATCCGCAATTGAATCGCTGGGGAATTGGGTTTCATCAACAATTTCATCATCAAGAACTTGCTCATAGTTCTCATGATGTTAGGATGCAGGCTATTGTCACAGAAAGCGGTTTTTTTCCCGCTAAGAAGGTCGAGTCGTAAAAATGGTTGTTTTGTATTTTGGGGATGTTTTTGGCAAGCCAGGGCGCCGGGCTATTAAACAGGTGCTTCCCAATATTATCCAGCAACATCAGCCAGACTTCATGATTGCCAATGCCGAAAACTTAGCAGGTGGCAAGGGTGTGAATAAGAGAACTTTTAATGAAATGCGCGAGATGGGTTTTGATTGCTTAACTTCTGGAAACCATATCTGGGATAACAAAGAAGTGCTTTCATTATTTGAAACCACAGATCGGTTAATCCGACCTGCTAATTTTCCGGAACCTCCTCGCGAACGTTGTCCCGGTAAAGGCCACTTACTTCTTGAGAAGAATGGGCTTCAGCTCATGGTGATCAATCTCATGGGTCGAGTTTTCATGGACGCTATCGAATGCCCTTTTATTGAAGTGGACCGAATTTTAGCTCAACAACGGAGCACATTTCCCATTCTGGTCGATATGCATGCTGACGCCACGAGTGAGAAATACGCGATGGGCTGGCATTTAAACGGACGAGTCTCGGCCGTAGTGGGTAGCCATTCTCATGTGCAAACGGCTGATGAGCAAATTCTCCCGGGGGGCACGGCTTATATCACTGATGTCGGAATGACGGGAGCCTTTGCTTCAGTCATCGGTATGAAACCCGAGGAAGTGGTCCGACGATTTATGACAAAAAGACGGGTGATGGTACAACCTGCTCGTGAAAATCCCGGTGTTTCTTATGTCATCATCACTATCAATGAAAAGTCTCGCGCGTCCCAAATCCAACGCTTCAGATACACAGTAGGAGATCTTGATTTTCAAGAGGGGGATTTAGAGTGAACTCAGCCCAAGATCAGCTAAAGGAAATCAAGCGCGGCGTCCAGGAAGTACTTCCTGAGAAAGAACTGGTTCAAAAACTAGAGAAATCAGTCAAGACCGGAAAACCGCTAGTTGTTAAAGCAGGGTTTGATCCCACCGCACCCGATATCCACTTGGGCCACACAGTGCTCATTCAGAAAATGGCCCAATTTCAAAGACTGGGCCATACAGTCGTCTTTTTGATTGGAGATTTCACAGGTTTGGTGGGCGACCCTTCTGGAAAATCGAAGACGCGGCCACAATTAACTCGTGATGAGGTTTTAAAAAATACTGAAACTTATAAAACGCAGGTATTTAAAATCCTGGACCCCAAAAAGACTTCCATTCAATTCAATAGCGCTTGGCTTGAAAAGCTCTCTGCTTATGATTTTGTCCGCTTGGCCGCCCATGCGAACGTAGCGCGCATGTTAGAACGAGAGGATTTCAACAGAAGATACAAGGAAGGCCAAAGTATTTCTTGCATGAATTTATGTACCCTCTCCTTCAGGCCTATGATTCTGTTGCCTCAAAGCAGACATTGAACTAGGCGGCACAGATCAGAAATTCAATTTGCTCATGGGTCGAGAGCTCATGCAAGACTATCAGTTGGAACCTCAGGTGTGTATCACTATGCCTCTTTTGGAGGGCTTGGATGGCGTTCAAAAAATGAGCAAGTCGCTCAATAATTATGTGGGCGTGGATGAATCTCCCGAGCAAATGTACGGCAAGTTATTGAGTCTTCCTGATTCCATGATGCGAAAATATTTTGATCTGCTCAGCGAACTAGAGACTCCTCAAATAGAAACTCTGTTTCAAGAACTGCAAACGGGAAAAATCCATCCCAAGAAATTAAAATCTCAATTGGCTCGAGAAATCGTCACCCGATTTCATGATGCACAAAAAGCAAACGATGCTGAAGCCCATTTTGAAAAAGTCTTTGCTCGAAAAGAAGTGCCGGACACTCTGCCTGAAGTTCGCTATACATGTGAAGAAGCTCAGGTATGGATTCCCAAGCTGGTACTCGATATTCAGTTTGCTGGAAGCACAAGTGAAGGAAAACGATTGCTCGCCCAAGGCGCTATTCGAATCAATGAAAAAGTTGTTTCATCGGAACGCCTTCCTTGCACGCCCGGAGACCAATGGGTGATTCAAGTAGGAAAACGTAAATTTGCTAAAATTATTTTTGGTTGAGCGGCTGCGGAGAAAGTGTGATTTCTCGCCCGAAACTTTTCTCCCGGTACTTAGCGATGCTCGGCTCGCGATACAGAGCAAGTTGATTCGGACCCATGGCATTGAAGCTGATATCTCCCCAAGAGTAGAATAAGCCTTTAGAGTTCAATCTGCCCCCCGAAACAGTGAAGTCGGGAATTCCCAATTGTTTAATGAGATATTCCTCCCAAGTTCCTGCTGGCGAACGAACGAACGGGAATAAATCAATTTTTTTAGACCGTATTTTTCCTTTAAAGGGCTCTTGAAGGGTGATGAGCACGGCCCCCTCACGCCTGAAGTAAATCCGGAGGCCTAAAGCGGGGTATAGAACGGCTTGGGAAATCTTCAAAGCCTGAAACTCCGGGGCCTCGGGAAGAGGAAGCGATTCATAAGAGTGAGGAATGGTTTGGGTCAGTACCTGATAAGAATCCCCTAATTTCGCTAACTTGGGGATTCCCGTAAATAAACTCACCTCGTAAGTAGGTAAAGGATTTGGGGTTTGGGCCATTAACCAGACCCCCAGAAGGGGGAACCATTTGAATAAACCAAGTGCCATAAAGAAATTTTACCACGAATAAAAAGGATTCTTGCCACAAGGGGAGAAGACAGGCTAAATATTAACGCTCAATGTCTTTAGGGGCCGCTAGCTCAGTTGGTAGAGCACATCCCTTTTAAGGATGGGGTCGATGGTTCGAATCCATCGCGGCTCACAAATTTTTTACTCTTTGCCCATAGAGCCCAAACCAAATTGGGAGTATTCTGAATAAAAGGAGATCCTATGATTCGAATGCTTTCCCTTCTGCTGACCTTTCTAAGCCTGTCCCTCCAGGCAGCTGAAACCATGGACCCGCTCCAATTTTTTGAAAAAGTCCGAGGAAATTACGTAATTTTAATTGCGGGCAGTCAGGTCCCTAAAGAGGATAATAAATTGGGTTATGTGACTGTTGAATCTGAAGAAGGCTTAATCGTGCTTCCTTACTGCCATAAAACAGGGGGGGTTGTGATCCGGGCTTTCGTTCATTCCCAACGCACCAAACTGAAATCACAGTAGAATCCTACGAACCCAACGACACAAAATACACCCTTACGGTAACGGATGCGGATGGCTCTCGCAAATACGTTTGGGAAGAGCGCAATCGGATCATTCACTTTTTGGATGAAAGCTACACGCTAGCCTCGGGAGAGGCCTTTCCGCTTGAATTTATTATGGAAAGAAAGCAACCGGTTCCCCCCATCCCTTGAGTCCAGTCTTGCTTTTAGGTTTTTTTGGTCTATTGTAGCGGCTCTCAC
>RFNT01000215.1 GCA_009927045.1 bacterium
CCCGCCGATGCAGCTCTTTGCCGTTGGTTAGGTGCAGAATCAGTTTTTGTGGGCTCTGGAATTTTTAAATCTCAAGATCCAGAAAAACTAGCCCATGCGGTTGTTGAAGCAACTACTCACTATCAAGATGTGAAGGTCCTCTCTGAATGCTCAAAAGGACTTGGAACTGCTATGAAAGGGCTCGATATACACCAGCTGAAAGCCGAAGAGCGCCTTTCCGAGCGGGGTTGGTAATTTATCGATGCTGGTCGGGATTTTGGCGCTTCAAGGTGCGGTTGAGCCCCACGCAGCTAAGCTTTCGAAGCTGGGTATTGAATCCCGCCTGGTCAAACAATCCAAAGACTTAATTGGCCTCAAGGGAATCATTCTCCCCGGAGGCGAGAGTTCCACCATGCTCCACTTGCTGAAGCTTCGTGGTCTTTGCGATGACTTAAAAACCTTTGTTCATGAAAAACCCTGCTGGGGGTTGTGCGCCGGAGCTATCCTCATGGCGAAAGAAGTTAAATCGCCCACTCAAGATTCACTGAAATGTCTCGATATTGGCATCATCCGAAATGCCTATGGCCGGCAAAATGAAAGTTTTGTTTCCAATCTAAAACCCAGTTTAGACTGGATCGATCAAGAGCCGCTTGAGGGGGTTTTTATTCGCGCCCCCAAAATCAGTTGGACCACATCTCCAGTGAAGACTCTTTTTTCGTTTGAAGATGAACCCGTGATGGTTCAAGAAGGAAATAAGCTAGCCTCCACCTTCCACCCCGAACTCTCAGAAAGTAACAAACTACATCAGTACTTTGTGAAACTCTGTCAAGAAACGGCCTAAACAGGTATATTTATTACTATGGATCACCGTTTTCCTCAGTGGCTAAGAACTTTCGTTCGCAAACTCGATTTTTTAGGGCTTCCCAATTTGGGCATGCTCGTGTGTGCCTTGGGGGCGATGGCTTATTTTTCTCAAATCTCAGGATTTAGCTCGGTTGAGAAATTTATGTTTGATCCCATCGCTATTCGAGAGGGCGGCGAATGGTGGCGGCTATTTGCTTTTCCGATGTCTGATCCAAGTTCCACTCCCTCAAATCCGATTTTCTTTATATTTTTTATCCTTTATACCTACTTCGTATTTCAATCTATTGAATCCCAATGGGGAGCTGGTCCTCTCACTGTTTTTGTTTTATTAAGCTATCTTAGTAGTGTTGCGGGGGCCTTGGTTTTAGAGTTTCGAACTAATATTTGGCACTATGTCCTTTTGAACGTTAGCTTGGTCTTTGGAACCCTCTTTCCAAACTTTGAAATCCTTTTGTTTTTTATTCTCCCAGTAAAAGCTAAATGGCTAACTGTTTTCTCAGGCGCATTCTTGCTGATTCAGTTTGTCCTTGGTTCATTAAATTACAAACTCTTCCTCTTATTCGCGCTTTTTCCTTATTTTCTCTTTTTTGGACCTTACTTTTTTAAGGAGCTTAGAAACAAAGCGAAGGTCTCGGCAAACCGGAAGAAGTTTGACAAGGATATGTGGCGCTAGGCCTTGGCTTTCCTGGCTTTTCTTTTCGTGTTTCGGTACTGAAGCAAGCTTCGAGTAATCACTGCTACAATTAAAAGTGAAATCACAACGGTGACGATCATTTTAATTTCTTTTAACTTCAAAAGAAGCTCCGAAATCTCACTCCCAAAGTAGTGCCCTAAATAGTATCCCCCAGCTATCCAAAGCGGAACACTCACTAGAGCAGCGAGAAAATCTAAAAGAATAAATGTACGAAATTTCATGTGCATGGAACCCGCCATGAAAAATACCACAGCCCTTAAACCGGCTACGAAACGAGCAAAAAACACTACTTTAGCCCCATATTTTCTGAAGTAAGCTCGGGCGCGTCGGACTCGTTTTGGGGAAAATAGGGGTTTTTTTCTTCTATTGAGGATCCCCCCCCCCAATCGGTGCCCAATCCAGAATAAGAGAGAGTCTCCAATTAGGACTCCCAACATGGTCACCAAAATACCCCAAACCCATGTCATGGTGCCGTCCCAAATCAAATATCCCGTAGCAATTAAAGGAATATCCTCGGGAAGCGGAAAGCCTAACCCACAAGCCACTAAAATTCCGAAAATGAGGAGGTAAGCGACCCCTCCAGACAAATCTGTCAAATATGCAAACAGCCGTTCCATGGACCCAACATCTTAAACGAGCCTTAGGGGTTCGACATTAAAATTCGGTTAATTTTTTGCCACTCTGTGACGAGTTTGGTATTTCTGAACCGTGGACGAACCGAAGAACAAGAAGATAAAACCGGCCACTGAATTGGCTCCTACCTCGACGCGAGCACCCGAGGTTCTCCCTTCCAAAAAGAAAAAGGGGGTTCCGAGCGTTACGCCCTCAGACCCTCTACTTGCTGCTTATTTTCGAGAAATTTCTAAATACCCGCTACTGACCAAAGAGGAAGAGCACGCTTTGGCGATGAAATATTATGAAACAAAGGACCGAGAAGCTTTGCAAAAACTCGTGACTTCTAACTTGAGGTTTGTAGTTAAAATTGCCTATGAATATTTGAATTACAGGGTCCGTTTGATGGATCTCATTCAAGAAGGCAATACGGGCTTATTACGAGCGGTTCAGGATTTTAACCCTTTCAAAGAAGTCCGGCTCACCACTTATGCTGTTTGGTGGATTCGGAGTTATATTCAAGAAGCCATCCTCAAAAACTACTCACTCGTAAAAATGGGGACTACTCAAGCCCAAAAGAAACTTTTTTATCGGCTCAAAAAAGAACAACAAAAACTAGAAGACATGGGACTAGCACCCGGTGAGCATCTGAAACTGCTGGCGAGCAATTTAGACGTTAAAGAGAAGGAAGTGGAAGAGATGAGCCAAAGGCTTTCTGGTCCAGACGTCTCACTGAATGCCCATGTTGGAGATGACGACAGACGGGAACACATCCAAAACCTGGCCGATCCATCTGCTCCTGCAGATCAAAAACTGGGAGACGAGGAGCAAGCACAGCTTTTCAAAGAAGTACTCAAAAAGTTTGGACAGACTTTAGAAGGTCGAGAAAAACTCATTTTTCAAAACCGCCTCATTTCGGAAAGCCCGCTCACTTTGCAGGAGATTGGTGATAAATACAAAGTATCAAAAGAACGAGCTAGACAACTTGAAGACCAAGTAAAAGAAAAATTAAAACGGTACGTGGCTGAACACTATCCTGATTTCAATTTATTGACTCAAGATTGATAATTTTCTGGAAAGAGACTGCGCTCAACTTGTTCAATAACAGAATGAATGATTTTCATGTGCATTTCCTGAATGCGATCGGAGGTATTTCCCGGAATAATGATTTCGAGATCCGCTTTACCTTTTAAAGCGCCTCCATCTTTTCCAGAAAGAATAATGGTCCTGAGCCCTTTTTTTCGGGCCACTTCCAACGCTAATCCGATATTCCTTGAGTTTCCACTCGTGGTGAGGCCGACCCACAGATCTCCAGCTCGCCCCAAGCCTTCTAATTGCCGAGCAAAAATATGTTCAAAACCCATATCATTCGAGACACAGGTGACATGGGAAGGATCCCCTAATGCTAGAGCCCCTAAAGGTCGTCTATCTCTTCGAAATCTGCCAGTGAACTCCTCTGCAAAGTGCATGGCATCGCAATGAGAGCCTCCATTCCCACAAACAAATAGAGTTCCACCTCGCTGATAGAGTGCTACTAACTCAGCTGCAAACTGGTCAGAGCGCTCTAATTGCTCGGGAGTGGATAAAAATCCCTCCAATAAGCGTCGAGCCTCCTCTAAAGCGATTTGGATACCGGACATGATCTAGAGCCCCTCCAATAACTTTAAGGCAGATTGAGCAGTCAACGGACGTCCAGTAAATTTCTCAGTGAGCTTCAGATAATCAAATTCCATCCCCGGGCCAAAATACTGGCTCCTAAACTTATCCCCTATGGCCTTGGAGCGATACGCAGTCCCAAAATCCTTCATGAGTGATTCAAAGATCTGCTGAACCATTAAAATACCGATTGCATAATTCTGCACATAAACAGGTGCCATCACAAAATGATCCACGTCCCAATCCGCATAAATCGGCTGGAGGGGAATCCCCCAATACTCCTGGAAGATTTTTGCCCACAACTGGAAGAAATCCTGATTGGGATTTAAATAGATCGCTCGTTCGAATTCGCTGAAGAGAACTTGTCTCAAAAGAACAAAGGCCTGTTCAATGCGAACCGTCTTTTCCTGCTTCTCTAACAGGGGTTTCAGATGATCAGCACTCACAGCCGTGTACTTGGGCAAGATGTCTTCAAGAAACTCCTGGGAATCTGCCATTCTTTCCAAGGTCATTGCTATAGCTTCAGTTTCTACGGACCCAAACCCCCGAAAAACAGAAATCGGCTGCCGAATTTCCCCGAAATGAATCGCATGTCCCAATTCATGAATAATGGTGCTGATGTCATCCCACTGAACTGGCTTCTTCAGATTCGCTAAAAATCGAATATCAGGTTTAGGCATGGATTTTACGGTTCCATCCTCAGCCACTTGAGGCGCTACAATTCCCATGGCAAATGCATGAGTGTTTTTTCCGGGACGCGGATACAAATCCATTTGGAATCCATAGGAAGCAACATCAATGCCTAAACTCGAGTAAAAATCAGACGCAACTTTCATCACTTCAGACTCTGGAAATTCTTTGAAGAGCTCGTTGACATCACCGGAGGCAGATTTTTCGCGAAGATAACGCAGATCCCATGCTTCAATCTTTTTAATACCTTGAGCATCTGCGAGCTTCCTCAATACTTTTCGGATTTTAGGGGCTAGTTGCGCTTTGATCAGTTGAACATTATTTAAATAATTCTTCAGATCGAGTTGATTTCTAAAAAATCGGTACTCATAAAAGTTCTTAAACCCGGCCAAGCGCGCTTCTTCATTTCTAGATTTCACCAATTCTCGAAACCCATACTCCAGCCAAGCTTTTGCTCGAGCAGCATTGAACTGCTTAAAGAGTTTTTCTCGAACACTTCGGTCTTCAGTGCTTCCAATTTTTTTGGAAAGAAGAGCTCTAGAAACAGGCTCCGGTTCTCCCGGCAATTGAATTCGAAAAGCATTGCTTTTGTTGGAGAGCAGATCCTGCTTCTCCTGGTTTTCCTTCTCTTTTTTAACAACTGAGTCTCGAGTCAATATACTGGTCTCTAAGAGTTGCTGAACTCTTACCAGTCGCTGTTTCCATACACAGCTACTTTCCACTTGCGCTGATTGCTTCACCAGATTCAGAGTTTTTTCGAGAACCGATTGGTCATAGGCTACTTTTTGATAAGCCTCAAAAAGGCCACTCATTTTTTGAGTAGAAGCCCCGGGCTCGTTTGCTTCGACTTTCCATTGTTCTCGCTGGTAATCGGCCGAGGCCAAATCCAAACGCTCTTGAAAAGCATTCAAGGTTTCATTGAAAAAACCTTGAATGGCCTGACACTGAGGAGACTGATGTTTGTCAGGAGCTGCAACATCACGCTGTTGTATTTTCTGGCCCGCACAGGCGGTTAAGAAGCCCAACAGGAGCAAAGAAACGAACTTTGACATTTTATTTTCCTTCCATAAATGGATACGTGTAACGTGTCGGCGGATTCAGCGTCTCAGAAATAGTCCTTACCGAAACCCATCTGAGGAGGTTGTAGATGCTGCCCGCTTTGTCGTTGGTTCCAGAACCTCTAGCTCCTCCGAAAGGCTGCTGTCCCACAACAGCTCCAGTGGGTTTATTATTTATATAATAATTACCTGCGCTGTGCGTGAGTTGCTGACTTGCTTTCTCAATGATGGCTCGATCCTGACAAAAAAGAGCTCCCGTCAACGCATATGGCGAAGTTTCATCACACAAACTTAAGGTAGATTCAAATTGGGAATCGTCAAAAACAAAAATAGTCAAAACAGGTCCGAAAATTTCTTCACATAAAGTTTGGTACCTCGGATTCGTAGTCTCAATGACGGTCGGCTCATAAAAATATCCCTCTTCAGCATTCCCCTTGCCACCAAAAAGAATTTGGCAGTCGGAACTTGCTTTTGCTGCATCTACATACCGACTGATATTATCGAAAGATTTCTTATCGATGACGGCGGACATGAAGTTTCTGAAATCTAAAACATCTCCCATTTTTACCGTTTTTGAGCTCCGCAACTAAGGCTTCTTTCACCGAGGCCAATACTTTTAGGAATATAAGCGCGAGAAGCTGCAGAGCATTTTTGACCTTGATACTCAAAAGCACCTCGCACCAATGCAGTGACTAGAGCTGCTTGATCACATGAGGCATGCGCCATGACAAAATCTTTTCCTCCCGTTTCGCCTACAATCCTTGGATAACTACGATAGTGATGGATGTTCTCACCCACGCTTTTCCACATGTTCTGAAAAACTCCCGTACTTCCAGTGAAGTGAATTCCCCCGAGATGGGCATCCTTCAAAACGAGATCTCCTACGACAGCTCCACTCCCTGGAATGAACTGAATGACTCCGGGAGGAAGTCCTGCTTCTTCCAAAAGCTTCATAATAAAATAGCCCGAATAAACAGCTGTAGATGCAGGTTTCCAGAGTGAAACGTTCCCCATCAGGGCCGCAGAAGTGGGCAAATTGCCTGCAATGGAAGTGAAATTAAAAGGCGTTACTGAGAACACAAACCCCTCGAGCGGGCGATACTCCATTTGATTCCAAACTGCCGCACTGGAGAGCGGCTGAATGCTATAGATCTGCTCTTGAAAGTAGGTATTGAACCTTAAAAAATCAATAAACTCACAAGCGGCGTCAATTTCAGCCTGATAGCAAGTCTTGCTTTGTCCGAGCATGGTAGCCGCATTTAAAATGGACCGGTGTTTGTGGGTTAAAAGTTCGGCTGCTTTGAGAAAAATCGCCTGCCGACTTTCTGCAGGCATTCGAGACCAATCCTGCCAAGCTTTCATAGCACCATCAATGGCCGCTCGAACTTCGGAGGGACCCACTTGGTGATACTGCCCCAAAACGTGGCGGTGTTGATGGGGAACCACACACTTCTCAGTTTTTCCTGTACGAACTTCTCGACCATTAATAATAGCGGGGATGTCCACAGTTTCACGGAGTTGACGTTCTAATTCTTTTTTCAGCGCCAAAGTCTCTGGGGATCCCGGCTTGTAACTGAGAACGGGCTCGTTAATGGGTGAAGGGACTTTTGAATTTAAATTGCTTAGGCTCATAGATTAGTTCCAAAAGCCTAAGGCATATCATGGGAACTGCTCGGTGAAAACCTTTGAAATTCAGGAGCTAAGCTGCTTTTTTTGCCCAGTTGGGCGCCGAAGCAGTTTCAGAGGCTCGCAAGGCTTGAATGGCCTCTTGGTGCATTCTCCTGAAAACCGGACTCTGCCGACCGGGGCGTTGATGCGACTGTTTCAGGGCACTCATCAAATCCTGTTTCTTGGATTCCGGCAGCGCCTTACTCAGAACGTCCAAAGTAGCTGCAGGTCCTATCCAGGCAGACGCCAACTCTTTCGCCGAAAAAGTCGCTAGAATTTGAACTCGTTTTTCTTCAGAAACATCGCATAGCCATTGGAGAGACGGAATTCTTGCTTTAAGTTCCAGGCTAAGCCCAGTGAGCTTTATTACTTCTTCTTCTTCAGCCACAGAATCTAATTCAATCACTCGAACATAATCAAGTTCTCGCTCCTTGCCGGCTGGGACAGTCTTAAAATCTGGCAGTGCTGTCTTTTTCATGGCCTCCAACTCAATGCGAACTCGTTCGGTGGCAGTCAACTTTAAAGACATGACTCTCATGGGGGGCAATTTATGGATGAGAACCGGATGCTTTCTAACCATTTCGGTGAGAGTTCTATTATCCGAATGATTGATTGAGAGTGGATTCAGGTAATAGGGGTGTTCCAAATAATGGTGGTTCTCGACGGTTTGGTTCAATAGCTTTTCCACATAGGATTTTAAAAAGGTGGTGGACCCTACCACTCCCTTTCTGACTTCAATGGGTATTCGATGCCACACGTAAGCAGCGTACGCATCTTTCTCACACCAATAGCAATCAGAAAGCACTGCGGCCAAACTTTCTTCTGAGTAACCCGCTAACCAATCTTGATTCAAAAGTTCAGGTTTCTCTTTCTGCTCTTCGGAAGTTTCATTCTTGCCTTTGATAAAGATGAGTGCCCCTAAAAATGCAAAAAAGCTGAACATGCCTAGAGCCGCCCACAACCAACTCCCCACTTGGCTCATCAAACTAAATAACTGGTCCAAGCCCTTCACTTCAACAGGAGTTGGAGTCGCCAATGTCAATTCAGAAGCTGGTGCTTGTGGCAACGCCTCTAGAGATAATACCAACGGAGCCTCAAGCTCTTTGGTGATTTTCCTGAGGAGTTGTTTAGTTTCCGTGGGTAACTCTTTGAGCCGAGTGAGAATAAGGACATTCACTTTTGAAAATTCGGGATTGATTCGGAAGTAGAGCCCTTCCGCTTCGTACAGATATGGAGTTTCCGAGACATCTTCAGAAGCTCTTTTTTCATCTAATCGAACAAAGACTTGGGCTTGTGAATCCACAGTTCGAACCAATTGAGTGATTTTTTGCTCCCATTTTTCTTGGAGATCCATTTTTGTCGACAGATCGAGCGAAAAGCCAAAAGTTGAGCAGAAATAAATACCGAACACCGCTAATACTTTAAACAAGCGATCCATAAAACCCTTCTCCTGATTCAAAGAACTCCAGAACTCTTTTCGGCATTTTATGACTACAATCCTTGTGCAACGCGCCATACCGCACCGAGGGCTGCTTGACCATGGGGAGAGCTGCGCTACCATAGGGCATGCTCTTGAACTTAAAACACTTTCTTTTCTTAGTGGTATTCTTTGGCTGCTCTTTTGAGGGCCATACTCAACCCATTCCAGATATCCAAGACGAGACCGCCTACAAACTTTTTCTGAGGCAAAGGTATGGCTTTCCGGAGAACCGTATTCGTTTCACGGATCGGTTTGCAATGGTCATTCAGGGGGCCCATGAAGAATTAGAGAGTGCCCCTGTCTCTTGCACTGAGAAAACACCCCTCTATGGAAAGTTTCATACTGTGGTGGTTGGGGGAGGTCCCGCCGGACTGACAGCTTCAGTCTACCTCACCGATAGAGTCAGACGGATTTTGTTACTTGAAAAAGAACCAGAATTAGGAGGAGCAGCACTGGGCGCCACTGGAAATGCCTCGTATGGAAGAGGAGGTGCCTATGTCACCGATGTGGAGAAAAATCTGCTCCGTATTTATAAACATCTTGGCCTTGGAGATTTTTTAAAAAACCAAAGCATTCCAGAACCTATTGATAGCTATTGGTGGAACCATAATTATTATGTAGGCGTTTGGGATCACCAATCGCTTGAGAAGCTTCCTAAAAGTTTTTCTATCTTCAAATTCCTTTTAGAAAAAGCAAATGATGAGAACAGTATTCCTTCTCAACCGATGGAAACTCATCCGGGAGCTGCTCAGCTCGATCAAATCAACTTTGCACAATGGGTCCGTCAAATGCCATCGGAACTTGAAAGACGAGCATTTTCGGGGGATTTGAAAGCGTTGGAACTTTTGAAAGCGTTTGAACAATCTTCAGAGTTAAAACTTTCCGAACCCATGCGACCTGTCCTCAAGTTGCTGGAACTCTATGGTCGCAGCGCTTTGGGGGACCACCCAGAGGAAATTTCGGCAGCAGCCTTCGCTAATTTTTACATTCTGAGATAGGTCCACGATTTTCCAGCAGCCTGGGCTCAGGGTTTGTTTCGCAAGCTGCCATAAAAAAACTTAAAAGACGGCCTTGGTTTCACGCCAGAACCAATAGCCGTGTAAAACGGATGGTGGTTTTGCCTCAAGGAGTTCGTATTTGCTTTCAAAGTGGCTCTGAGATTTTACGAGCGGAAGCACGTCATGCAGTCTACGCAATTCCAATGGGATATGCCCCGTCTCTCATTGAACAATTAGATTCATTGGACCCTGAAAAATTGAAAGCGATTCAGCAACTCAGTTATCGACATTACCAAGTCATGAATTTTCATTTACAAGGACACCCCTGGCACGATTCATATGGTCTTTGGATTCGTGATGATGCCACTTACTCTACCCATGGAGTGACTGATCTGATTGAAGGACGTTGGTTTGACTTTGAGGGAAATAAGAAACCTCGCCTAGACGACCGAGGGGTTCTTACTTTATACAACCCTCTTCCTGAGGAGTATTTGAGTGTTGGACTCACAGAAAAAGTAGTCATTGAGCGAGCTGAAACGGCCGCGATCCAATTAGAAGAGCTGGTGAATCAACTCCTTCAAAAAAGAAATGAACCCCCTCTAAAAATATTAGCAATTGAAATCAATCGATGGCCCTATTCCATTCATGTAGTCAAACCAGGGCATCTCACTCAGGCTTCTCCAGTCTTATCTCGTCGTATAAGGGATCTCTATTTCGCAAGCAATAATCTCGGAACTCCGGCGGTTGAGGAAGCTTTGTATCGGGGGTCTGTTGCAGCCAAAAACATTCTAGCTAGAGAAGATTCCAAATCGGAAGATGGTAAAGGTCCGAATCTCGATTAATTTCTGATTCTTTAGCAGTAAGAACAGCCTCTATTCCCATCTTAAGCAAGACCGCTTCCTCGGCTTTTGTAAGAGAACGCTCATGACATCGCCCGAACCTGGGATTCCCTTTCAATTGACAGTTAAAAAATTTGAATTTTCTTTCTAAAGCTTCCGGATTCAATTCCTGATGATCTAAGTTAAAGCCGAATTCTACCAGTTCAGGCGAAATTTCAATCAACTTTCCCCACGTGGAAAAAAACTGCAATGAATCCAGATGATCAACGGGTAGTGGTCCTATCTTACTTCTGGCCTGCTTAAGAAAGTCGTCTACATTTCCCGGCTCGCTGCTAACTTTTGAAAGCCAATATTTAAGATCTGAAACTGAAAAGTGTTCGGGATAATGTTTTTGGTATGTCCTCAGCTCTTCATCCAATGGTAATCGATTGAGTCCTACCAGATCAGGATCTAAAAAAATAATAAAAGGCAGTTCCAATGACACCAAAGCGGAAACTGCTTGTAGCATAACCCCTTTGCGAGGATTGGAAAGTGCGATCGTTGCTAAGCCCTGCCGCTTTCTTTTTTTTATGGAATCGACTAACTGACTCATTTTTATAATTTTATAGTGTTGCTGAATGGCACTGAGTTGTTCTTCAAAATCAACAAAGGATTCTCTATCTCGATAATCAAAAGGAACAATCACCGAGTTTCTAGGGCCAAACCACATCATACAGTTTTCGAATAAGTCGCTTTTTGGTCTGGCTTTCTCAGGTAGGCATCGAAAATCATCGCAACATTTCTAACAAAAAGTCGTCCTAAATGAGTCACTTTCATGGAGTGAAGAGTACCTTCCAGAACTCCTTCTTTGAAGAAATCAGATAATTGGGTTAACTCCCAATGAAATTTTTCTTGAAACGATTTTTGGAACTTTTGTTCAAACTCTTCGGAATCCAAACGAAATTGGCACATAAGGCTCTGAATAGCCCATTTTCTTTCTCGATCATCTTCACTCAAAAGGCATCCGCGCAACGTTGCAAGCCCCGTATCCTTCACGCGCTGTTCATAGCTTTTTGCTTCTCTCACATTTTGGAAATAGGCGTTGGGGGACTCTCCAATAGCTGAAGCTCCAATTCCAAGAAGTCCATAGCCCTTTTTCACGGAGTAGCCCATGAAATTACGATACAGACGTCCATCTAAAAGTGATTGATACATCTCATCAGATTCAAGGGCAAAATGATCCATTCCAATCGAGCGATAGCCTGCCGCTATCAATGCCTCGTAGGCCAAACTGAAAATTTCAACTCGTTCCCGTGCTTCAGGCATTCTGAGTTTTTCCAAAATCTTTTGATGCGGTCGAAGACTCGGGAGATGGGCATAATTGTAGAGAGCAATACGGTCCGGCCGAATTCGGATCACTTCTCGAATGGTGGTGCGAAAAGAATCTAGAGTTTGAAGAGGAAGCCCGTACATCAGATCAAAGTTCACTCCTGAAAAACCCAATGAATGACAGGTTTTCAACATCCCCTCAGTCATTTCGATGGACTGAATACGGTTTACTGCTTGTTGAACGGACAAGTTAAAATCCTGTACACCCAGACTGGCTCGATTAAAGCCAACACGTTGTAAGGTGGCCAATTGCTCGTCCGAAGTGACTCGTGGATCTATCTCAATACTCACTTCGGCCCCGGGAGCTACATCGTAATGCTCTAGGATAGCCCCTTGCAGTGTTTCTATTTCCTGACAAGTAAGAAAAGTAGGCGTCCCTCCCCCCCAACTGATTTGGGAAAGTTTCCTGCGACTACCCAAAAGATGGGCTGTTTGTCGGATTTCCCTAAGAAGTGCTTCTAGGTAGGCCCGAGACCGAGAGTGTTCTTTTGTGATTTGGATATTACAACCGCAGTAATAGCAAGCTGCTCGCAAAACGGGATGTGGACATACATGGCCAGCTCTTGATCCGGCTGGGCGAAGTGATGTTCTAATTCATCTCGGTAAAGCCCTTCGTTGGTTTCTTCCTGCCATTGAGGTGCAGTGGGGTAAGACGTGTATCTTGGTCCGGAGGTCGAATATTTTTGTATCAGATCAATCAAAGCCATAAAGCACGGGCTTCCTCTATAAAAGCTTGGGCATTCTCTAATGGGGTGTTGGGCAAAATACCATGCCCTAAATTAATGATAGCAGGTTTGTGGAGACCCCGAGCCTCTTGCACCAATAACCGAGTGGCCTTTCTGACAAGACCCGACTCAGCTTTCAATAACATCACTGGATCCAAGTTTCCCTGCAGAGAAAAATTACCTTCTGTAAGTTGATCCACGGTTTTTAGATCCAATAGATTATCAACACTGAGAACATCACAGGCTAGATCCTTAAAATCAGGCAGAAGATGGGAGGTGCCTTTAGCAAAAAATATAGTCTTTACCTTTTCTTTGCGCATTTCATGAAAAATTTGATTCAACATGGGCAGATAATGATCTTTAAAAATGTGTCTTGGCATCTCACATAGCCAAGTATCAAAGAGCTGAATGGCATCAACCCCCGATTGGGTTTGATGCTTTAAATATTGAACAGTAGCATCTGCCAGTGGTTGCAACGCCTTAAAAAGATCGGACGGATCTCGATACAGCCAACCTTTAATTTGAGCAAAATGCTTGTTTGATTTTCCTTCGACCAGATAACTAGCTACGGTCCAAGGCGCTCCAGCAAATCCCAATAAAGCCTTTTCAGGACTCAGTTTATTCTTGATGATTTCCAGCGCCTGCCCCACATACCGCGTGTGTTGTTTCGCCTGGAACTCACGAAAAATGTCAAAATCGCCCCGTTGAGAGAGCGGTTTTTCGAGAAAGGGGCCAATGGATTCCCTCATTTCAATCGGTAGCCCCAAGCCGTATGGTAATGTCAAAATATCGGAAAAAAAGATAATCGCATCCACTGGAAGTACGGCTAACGGCAAAAGACTAACCTCTGCCGCCACTTCCGGCTGAGTCACCATTTCCCAGAAAGTAAAATCCTTTCTGATTTTCCGGTAGGACTCCAAATATCGACCAGCCTGACGCATCATCCAGACCGGGAACCGGCCCCCCGATTTTCCTTCTAAGTGCTGAATTAAGAAAGGGGCCGTACTCATAAACCACTCCCGTCGCTTTTGAAAAGATACCCTTCTCCACGAACCGAGCGAAAATATCTGGGCTCACTAGGATCAACCTCAAATATTTTCCTCAACCGAACCATGAAATTATCCACTGTGCGATGTGTGGGAAAAAGATGATATCCCCATACCTTCTCAAGAATTTCATCCCGACTGACTGTTTCGCCTTCTCGTTCAATCAAAAGTTTCAAAATCATATTTTCTTTTTGGCTCAGTTGAATTTGGTCCTTGGATGTTTTCACCATACGACTGGAGAAATCCACCTCTCCCCCCTGCCATCGATATTGGTTTCCACGCACAGGTTTCATGGCATACCATTGACGGCGCCTCAGCATTCCCGCTACTCGCAATAAGAGTTCATCCATTTCGAAAGGCTTGCCCAGATAATCATCAGCTCCTAAACGTAACCCTTCAATGCGATCTTGAGGCTCCGCCAATGCAGAGAGAATTAAAACTGGCACATCCTCATTGAGCTTTCTGATTTCCTGACAAAGACTGAGTCCCGACTGCTCACCGTCCAAAAGCACATCTAAGATGAACAAATCATAACTACCGAGTTGGGAATGTGCGTCCTCAGCTCTGGAAAAAACGTCTACTTCGTATTGTTGACGTCGCAACTTTTCAGCCACAAGTTCCTGGATAGTGGGATCATCTTCTATCCAACAAATCCGAGCCGTCATAATGCCCTCGCCATCAACGGGATTTGAATTTCAAAGTGGGCACCGTGGTTTTGGCGAATAATCCGAATAACTCCTCGATGCGCTCTCACTATTTGCTGGGATAGATAGAGTCCCAATCCAGTGCCAGGAATTTTCTTTCCAACTTTTCCTCGATAAAACCTCTCAAATACTAATGTTTCTTCACTGATTGAAATTCCAGGCCCATTGTCCTCGACAGATACTAGAGCAAAACCGTTCTGTTCTTTTACTGTTAATCTTACTTGTTTTACTTGGGCATCGTTGTAATAGACGGCATTTTCAATCAGACTTTGGATGGTGTTTCGAAGGCCCAAGTAGTCTCCTTCAACCATGACAGGCTCCTTCAGACTACTAATGAACTGTACCTGCCTCTGCTGAAACACTGGCTCCATGCTTTTGATAATCCCTTCGGCTAGCTCAGCAAGATTAAGGGGTTCGGTATTTCGAATGTACATTTCCAGGCGGTTCAGCTCCAACGCCTTTTCCACAATACTGGTCAAACGTCTCACTTCAAACAAGGCGCGCTGAACATCGAGTGTCAGAGATGAATCTGCCATTTTCTCCTTGATCGATTCCAACCGTAATTTTAGCGCCGTGAGAGGAGTCTTAGATTCGTGTGTTAACACTTCAATAAAATTGCGCTGCCCTTCTCGGGAACGCTCCTCCGTCTTTAAAGCACGAAACAGCAGCCAAAGCGCCAAGGAAGCAATCAGCGCAAAAAAGACAGACTCCGAAAAAAACATCACTTTTTGGCGAAAGGCCTCCCGGGATATAAAACTCAAATCAACTCCCGAGCTTCCCACAAGTTGAGATTGGAGTTGGGCATTCGTCCTCTTCAGCTCCTCAACAGTATCCACATAACGAGAAAACACGATGGCCCACCAAGCTATCTGGGACAACAGCAATAGGAAAACGGCCATGAAAAGCCATCCCCATTTTCTTTGTTTTAAAGTCCTTTCAGGCATTTCTCCAGCTTCTTTAAACTTTCCTCTAAGACTTCATCGGTGTGAGTCACAGACATGAAAGACACTTCAAATGGAGAAGGTGCAAAATAGAGCCCCGCTTCAAGTGCCTTCCTGAAAAACTCTGAATACGTTTTCTTATCCGTGGCGCTGATTTCAGGAGGAAAACTTGTGGATCCTTCACCAAACTCAATCCAAAACAAAGAACTCAACTGGCGAACTCGCACTGAATAAAATTTAGAAAGTACATTCTGCAATCGCTCTGCAAATTTTTGGGTTCGCTCGGCCACACCAGGATAAGGCGAGTTCTGGTCCAGTTCCGTCAGAACAGCCAAACCAGCGGCCACAGCAAGAGGATTTCCAGATAGAGTCCCCGCTTGATAAACCTCGCCGACCGGGGCTAATTTATCCATAATATTTTTCTTCCCTGCTACTGCGGCCAATGGGAGTCCGCCTCCGACTATTTTTCCCATGGTCACGAGATCGGGCTGCATATCGTAAATCCGCAGGCACCTTGTCGTGTTACCCGAAACCCACTAATGCATTCATCAAAAATCATGAGAGTTCCATGTTTTTTGCAATTGCAGATAAACGCTGAAGCAGTTCCTTTTCTGTCACATGGAGTCCGTAATTTGCAGGAATGGGTTCCATGAGTATGGCAGCGATGTCTCCCGGGAATTTTTGGAACAGCTTTTCAACAGAAGTGAAATCATCGAGTCGTGCAATCAAAGTATCTTCTACAATTGAACTCGGAACTCCACCAGAAGAAGCCTCAGCCAGTTCTGCTACTCCGCTACCGGCTTTAGCCAAAAGACCATCACTGTGCCCGTGGTAACAGCCATCAAAGACTAAAATTTTTGAACGCCCAGTAAAGCCACGAGCGACTCGTACGGCAGTCATCACAGCTTCTGTTCCGCTGTTTACAAGCCGCACTTTGTCCAGAAAGGGATAGAACCCAAGAATCTTTTCGGCCAGTTCAACTTCTAAAGGATGGCAAGCACCAAAACTGGTGGCTTTTTTCACTTGAACGTTGATGGCCTCTACTACTTTCGGATGGCTATGCCCGAGCAGATGGGGGCCAAAGGAAAGACAGAAATCGACATACCGATTCCCATCCACATCAAACAAATAAGGTCCTTCAGCTCGTTCAAAATAAAGGGGGCTCATTCCTACATGTTTGAAAGAA
>RFNT01000184.1 GCA_009927045.1 bacterium
GAATCCACCCATGCCCATTCCCATGCCGGGCATCATGAAAGGATCCATTCCGAATCCACCCATCATACCGCCCATTCCGAATCCGCCCATTCCCCAACCGGGCATTCCCCAACCGCCCATTCCCCAACCGGGCATGCCCATTCCGCACATGTAGCCGTACATACAGCCACCAAAGCCACCGTAGTAAGGATATGGATAATAAGGATAATAAGGATAATAGGGGTACATACCGTAGCCGCCCATACCATAACCGCCCATACCGTAACCGCCGTACAGATAAGGGTCGTAAGCGGGCATTGTGTAGTTTTGATTAAAGTTGCTGAAGCCGATATCGAATCCACCGAAGGGCAGTCCCATACCTAAATTAAAGCTGGTTCCTGTAGAGTTTCCGCCGTAGGTGTTTCCATAATAATTTTTTATTTTATCGGCTACAGGCCGTTGCGTGGAGTTCCGCGCTGTGGAGGCCCTTTGAGAAGTTGGCCGAACGGAACGTATTCCGCTGTTATGGTCTCCTGCGGTTCGGGCTTGAACGAGAGAACCCACAATTAGGAAGCCTAAGACGTACCACTTGCTATTTTTCATTTTCTTCACTCCACAAAAAACGCACTACTCACAGATTCTCCCACCGAGGGAGAATCCTGGACGCGAGCACCTAGAGCATTCTTCGTACCAACAGTGAATGCACATGATTTCAGTCGGTTATTTGAGGGGGTGTTTTGGACTACGCAAAAAGGCTAATCACCTGTTAAAGGATTAGACACCCAAATTTGGGGTTCCTGAATGGTTACAGAAAAGGTTTTTACCCGAGAAATTTGGGAGGAAGAAACGCACGCACCCGTTGTTAAATCAAACTGAGCTCGATGCCAAGGACAGGTCACTAGGGTGCCTTGGCACGTACCCTCTCCGAGAGGTCCCCCTCGATGCGGACAACGGTCTTCTATAGCAAACCAACCAGCTTCAGTATGAAAAACAGAAAGCATGAAGCTACCCACTTGGTAGAGTTTGGATTGGCCCAAGGGAATGTCATCCGTAAGTCCAACAAAAAAAGAATCAGTCATGAAGCGCACTCACGAGTTTTTTCAAATCAGTGATCGGACTTAAACAGGTTTGATTTTGACAAACGTAGGCGGTGGTTAGGCTATCTTTGAGTTCTTTGTCTTTCAGAAGCGTTAAATGTCGGTTCTGGTCGGTTTTAAGTAGAACAACTGTATTGGGTAAATACCGGCTGCGTATGGCATCCAGAAACTCCCGATTGGTTTCGCTGGAGTCTCCCGGGACAATGACTACTTCTTTTGAATCATTCCTAAGAAGTTCCCAAGCTATGATCATTTGACCACAGGCTAAAGGAGCTTTGACTATGAAATCAGCATGAGACTTCAGCAGCTGTTCTGCTTTCTCCAGCCACTGAGTATTTCCGGATAATTTACCCAGCTTCACCAGTGCGGTGATCATCATTCCGGTGGGACTGGGTAAAGCCCCATCTTGATATTCTTTTGGACGAAAAATCAGTTCTTCATGATTCTTGGAGGTGTAAAACAGATTATTCTGCTGCTCATCCCAAAAATCCCGAACAACAAGTTGGGCCAGTTCTTCAGCCCATTTCAGCCAGTCACTGCGGAAGTCGCTTTCAAAAAGACTCAGCAAGCCATTGATAAGGTAAGCGTAGTCATCTAAGTAGGCGTTGAAACAGGGAACTCCACTTTGAAAAGAGTGGTGCAGTTTGAGGCCATCAGACTGCTTAAAAAATCCCGATATGAATTCACCACATTTTTGAGCAGCCCTCAGGTAGTGCTCATCTCCTAGAATCTGGTGGGCTTTCGCCAAAGTTTCCATCATTAAGCCGTTCCAGGCTAAAATGATTTTCTCATCTTTCAAAGGACGTACTCGCTCATTCCTAGCTTCAAACAAGATTTTTTTGCCCCTGGCTAAATTGGTTTCAATCCACTGAGGGTCCTCTTTTATTTTTTCAGAATACGATTCCAAAGACAGCGGCATACGGAGAATATTGACGTGTTCCCAATTTCCAGAAGCAGTAACGTCGTAAACTTCGCAGAACGTTTTAGAAATTTCCTCCCCGAGAAGTTCCAACACTTCTGCATGCGTCCACGTATAGAATTTTCCTTCGACGCCCTCGCTATCGGCATCTTCAGTACTGTAAAAGCCACCCAGGGGATCCGTCATTTGGTGGAGTACATAGTGGAGTGTTTCTCTAACAACTTGGGCATAACGGGCGTTCCCAGTGATTTGGAAAGCTTCCAAGTAAAGTTGAGCAATCAGTGCGTTGTCGTACAACATCTTTTCAAAGTGGGGTACTAGCCATTGCCGGTCGGTCGAGTAGCGATGAAATCCGCCCCCTAGGTGATCAAAAATTCCCCCACGAGACCACTGGTCAAGAGTGAGTTCAACCGAGCCAAGCGCTTGTGATTCTTTCGTGTTTTTCCAATGACGGAGTAAAACTCTCCAATCCATCGTGTGAAAAAATTTAGGTGCTGTTCCCAAGCCGCCCCAGGTCTGATCCGTTTTGGCCTGAATTTCATGGGCAGCCTGAGCAGTTAGAATCTTGGGATCCTGTGGAAGTGGCGAGGATGCATCCTTTTTGTTTGCAGCGCCTAAAGCGGTCATTTGAGTTAACGCTTCTGTGAGTTCCTCAGCTGAACTTTTCAGTTCCTCCGGACGGGTTTTCCAGGCCTGAGCGATGCCCAGGAGGACTTTTTTAAAACTCGGCATTCCCATGCGGTCATTCGGCGGAAAGTAAGTGCCGCCATAAAAAGGTTTCAAATCAGGGGTTAGAAAAACCGTGAGTGGCCATCCCCCGCGGTGTGTAAGGGCTTGAACTGCTGCCATATAAATATGGTCGAGATCGGGACGTTCCTCGCGATCTACTTTGATGCTGATAAAGTGTTTTTTAAGAATATCGGCGATTTCGAGGTCTTCAAAGCTTTCGTGCTCCATCACGTGACACCAATGACAAGCCGAATAGCCAATCGATAAAAAGATAGGCTTTTGTTCCTGTTTGGCTCGGCTGATGGCCTCCTTTCCCCAGGGATACCAATCGACTGGGTTACCCGAATGCTGCTGAAGGTAAGCGCTGGATTCTCGAGCCAGGTGGTTTTTTTTATTGGAACTCATGCGCTTAATTTAGTCCGTGTTTCATAGGACATTCAAGGCTCTAGTTTCCTGTTGTGCTGTGTATCAAGAATAGGTATATCAGCGGTATTAGACCAAAAGGGGGAGTTGTGGCTCAACGGTTCTTATCATTGCTTTCAGTATTTTCTCTTTGCTCAGTCCTGGTGGCGGCACCTGCCGCCAAGATGAGGAGACCAGCACCAATTAAAAAATGTTGAGGTATTAGAAAAAAGTGCGGAAGTCGGTGCGAAAGTTCTTGCAACTGTCGATATTCGCCCCACTGCTTCTTGAAAGGGCAAGATAGCTTCCGATTCGAAAATTCAGCTCAATTAGGTTACGCCTTTTCGCCTGTTTTTCAGGTGGTGTACCACCAGGATTTTTGGATGAATTTGTATAACTCCCAATTGGTTGGGGGCGCAGATGGATTAGGTCTGATTGCTCAAGATGGCTATTTTGATTGGTTCCGAGATCGGGTCTTTCAAAGTCAGGATAAATCGCTCACCCTGAGTTATGAAGGGCGTTTGTACGTGCCTACATTTTCCTCTCGTCGTGAAGCTGGAATGATCACAGCAGTTAGAAATTATTTAATTCTTGGAAAAAAGTTCAATGACGTTGTGAGTGCCACTTTAGTGGAGGCTCCGATTGTCCATGCCTACAGTCAGTCTGCGCATAATGGAAAAGCAAATCCATTGGTAGAAAATCGAGTCACTTTAGAGGTGGCTTTCAATCTCACTTCTAAATTGAACTTCTCGCTACCGTTGGCCTGGAGCGCCACCAAAATGCGTCGAGCTCCAGGAACAACTAGTTCTGATGCCGTTCAAAATTTCGTTTGGATCAATCCTGAGTTGAGTTACGCAGTGGACTCCAATTACGCATTGGGTGTGGGCTACTACGATACAACCAGCTTGATCAAAAGTGATTTCTCGGCTTTTCAGGTTGGAGAGGGTTTGGAAGACGGCGTGGTTCAGTGCTTCCTCAGAGCCAGTCTTTAATTCTGGGGCTTCTGGTACAATAAAGCCTTCGAACGTATAAACCGTGAGAGGCTCTCATGACCCATAGTGTTGTTTTTGTTTTAGCTCTTCATCTTTTAGTCGGTACTGGTTTCGCTGAGGACACGCTTCCACTCAAAAATAAACCCACACCTTCTTCAGCTCAAAAAACCAATGCTCCATCCCCTGGATTGGCTAACCAACCTTACGTTGCTTCCTTGGGTGTCTTTGGAAGCTCGAAAATTAACGAAACGGCTTTACGTCAAGCGCTTGGAAAAGAGCTCGATCAATGGGTGCAAAAAGGATTGTCGGGAGATGAAGCTGCTTTTCAGATGGAAGTGGAGTTAGCCGACAAGGCTAAGAAATTTTTTGATTTGGCATACGCTGATTGGACGGTCATGCAGTTTTTTGAGCCCTCCGATTTAGCAATCCATATCACTCTCGATGTTGTCGAAAAATCAGATGTGAGTCGCAGAATGCCCTTCAAGCAGGCGCCTCGGGGACAATACCAAGATCCTGATGGCTTATTAGCCTCATGGCGAAAATATGAGGAATTAGCTCTCGATTTAGTGGAGCAAGGGGTTATCAATCCCGATTCTGAGAAATGTCCAGCCGTTCATTGCCCCTTTGGCCACAGTCATAAAAAGCTGAAGCCCTTTGAGAAAATTTTCTCTCAGGGTGTAAAAAAGAATGAAAAAATATTAACTGAAATTCTTAATCAAAGTGGTCAAATGGATGACCGGGCATCTGCTGCTTATTTATTGGCTTATCTGAACAACCCAGAGAAAGTTGCATCACTTTTAGTCCCCGCAATCAAAGATCCAGAGCCATTAGTTCGCAACAACGTTTTACGAGTATTAGGGGATATCGCAGAGAAACACACTGAAGTGCTCCTACCCACCAAACCCATTTTAGAGGCCCTGGAATTTCCTAGAGCTTCTGATCGGTCAAAAGCTGTTTACGTGGTGATGATGATGAGTGCCGGTTCTCAACAAGTACGAGAAGACATCCTAAAAAGCAGTGTTCCCTCGTTGTTGGCGATGTTGAAGGGAAATCAGCCCGACCAAAAGGATTTCTCCATAATATCCTCCGCAAAGTCTCTGGAAAGAATTTTCCAGCGGCTGATTATCTTGCTTGGAATAATTGGTATCAGAAGCAAGCCCAAGACCGAGCTGTAACGTCTGGAAAAGCTAAGTAATTCATATTCTTACGCTGGATTCAGACGTCCGTTTTTTTTCTTTTCTTTTGTGACAAAGATGTGACACAACAGAGTTCGTTTTTTGCTATTTTACGCTTATGAAAATACATCTTTGGGGCACAGATTTTAGGCGAAGTTCTGCCGAGATGCGAAAGTTGCTCGCGTTGAGTCCTGAAACTCGAGCTCAAAAACTGCAAGAGTTGGTAGCAGTGGGCTTTGAAGATCTTGTTTACTTGGCCACTTGTAATCGAGTTGAGTTTTACACCACTATTCCTGATTACTTCTCAGATAGCCGTCCTCTCTGGTTCAAGCTTTTAAGTTCTCTGGGATTACCTGAAGATGCCTTTTTCAAAGGATATCATCTCGAAGGAAAGTCCGCTGTTCGACATCTCATGCGAGTTGCCAGTTCATTGGAATCTCTGGTGGTAGGAGAATCTCAAATTTTAGGACAACTCAAAGAAGCATTGCAATTCACGCAAAAAGCTAACCTGCCGGTTCACAGTGCTTTAGAACGCACTTTTCACTTAGCCTTTGAGACTGCAAAGAAAGTACGAACCGAAACCAGCTTGGGTGAAAAGTCAGTATCCGTTGTCAGTTTGGGATTGAACCAGATTCGAGAGAGTTCAGGAACAATTCAGCAAGCAGTGGTTGTGGGTCGTGGTTCTACCAGTATTGCCGTGATCAACTGGTTGAAAAAAAACCAACCAGACACTCCCATTTTATGGGTCAATCGAAACCTGGAAGTTCTGGACCAGTTCGCTGAGGGAATGGGTTTAAACAAGATGTCGCTAGATGCGTTCATCCACTCGCCGCCAGAATTTTCTCACTTGTTTACTGCCACATCGAGTGTTGAAACATTGTTTAGCCAAAACTTTTTCGAGCGGTTATCTCCAGAAAAAAAAGTGATCTTTGATTTTGCTCAGCCTGCTGATGTAGGGGTTGTTGAGTTGAAGCATGTGCAGATTTTTCGCCTAGAACATTTGCAAGCAGAGGCCAAAAGAAATCGAGAACTCAGAGCTGAGTCCGTGAAGCAGGCAGAGAGGATCATTGAGGAGGCCCTTCGCCTTCATCTCTTGCAACAGAAAGAGACCCCTGTGATTAGAGATTTCAGCCAAATAGAGACGATCTTTGAAGAAGAGCTCATTCGAGCTTTTTATTTAATTGAAAGAGATTTTCCTGCAGAACATCACGCGAGTCTCAAGAGGTTGGCAGAAGGTATTTTTAGGAAAAATTTACATCTCTCTCGAGAACATCTACGAACCGTGTTGCGCAAAGTAGCGGACCAAGGACCAGGCTCACTAGTAGTATGAAGTACCGTCTGGGCACGAGAAAAAGTGACCTCGCTTTGAAGCAAGCTAGAGAAGTTCAGCACCTGCTGATCCAGAGAGGCTGTGATGTGGAGCTTGTACTCATCGAAAGCGATGGGGATCAGAATCTTAAACAGCCCATTTACGAAATACAGGTTGAGACACCTGGAATTTTTACTAAGAAGCTCGAACAAGCTCTGTTAGAGAAGCGTATCGATTTGGCTGTTCATTCCCTGAAAGATTTGCCCACCTCGCAACCGGCGGGACTCCAAGTAGCCGCCATCACCAAGCGGGAAACACCTTATGACATGCTCATCATTGCGCCGGAACGGTTTGATCCCCAACAGCCGTTTGGACTGAGCCCAGGGGCAAAGTTGGGTACCAGCAGTTTGAGGAGACAGGCCCAGTTTGCTTCAGTTCGACCCGACCTCGAATTTGTGGGATTGAGGGGAAATGTTCCTCGCCGCTTAACTGCGGTTAAAACGCTTCAAGTGGATGCGGTGGTATTAGCTGCAGCGGGATTACATCGATTAGGAATTGATTTGGCTGATTTCAAAACGCAGACGTTGCCTTTAGACCCATTTGTTCCAGCGCCAGGACAAGGGGCTTTGGCCATTGAAGTGACTCCCGAATGTCCTCAGAAGCTATTTACAGCGATCCGAAGCCTCAATGACACCACTACTGAGATTTCAACTCGCATTGAACGCCACATTTTAAAGGAGCTGGAGGGAGGATGCACTTTGCCTCTGGGAGTTCACTGTCAAAAAGTAGATAACAACATGAAAGTATTGTCATTTTTGGGGATTCAGCAATTGGGCGCCAAAAAGCCCATCTGGCAAGACTTTCAGAGTTTTGACATCCTGGGTCTAGTTGAACAAACTCTCGTTTCTAAAACGGTTGAGTATTTTAGGAGCCGAGCCAATGCCAACAAATAAAAAAATTATTGTGACTGGCGAGCATAACGATTCTGGAAATCGGTATCCCTCGAGTGATCTGAAAGGAAACACCTTGCTATGGCAAGAGGTTCCAGTCCTCAATTTTGATCGGCTCCCAGTAGAGTCTGCATTTTTTTCCAGCATGTCCGCTCAACCTTTTGACTGGGTTATTTTCACTAGCGTTCGCGCGGTTCGTTTTTGGAGCGAGCTCTTATTAGAACATTCCGTGGATTTTCCAATTGAAACCCAAGTGGCGTGTATTGGTGAAACCACGGCTCATGCTGCTGAAATGGATGGTTACACTCCCGATTTCTTCCCTACGGAGCCGGGGAGCGAAATGTTTCTTGCCGAGTTCGAGGAGTTGTTGAGCAACCGTTCGGAAAAGCCACGTGTTCTAGTTCCCGCAGCACTTGGCGGCAGGACAATGATTTCGGATCGTCTCCGTCGGCTCGGCTGTGAGGTCCAGAGATTATCAATTTATAAAACTTCTCCCCGACCAGATATCAGCGCTCATCTCACTCAGAAGGATTTAGATGAAGCTGCCCTCGTTTTATTTACGAGTCCCTCCTCTGTCGATGCTGTGAGCTCGCTTTTTAATTTGCATTCTAAAGTTCGAGTGGGCTCGATGGGTACTTTTACTCGAGAGCATCTGATGAGCAAAGGTATTGCTCATGCGGTATTACTTCCAGAGGGAGATTTTCAAAAAGTAGGCGAAATTTTATGCTAAGTAGACCTCGCAGAATGCGGGATAGTGAAAAAATCAGACATCTCATTCATGAGACTCACTTAGAGTTGAAGCAGTTAATACAGCCTTATTTTCTTACTTCGTCACCCCAAGCACGGGAGCCCATCACTGGTTTTACTGGAGTCAGTCGTTGGGGAATAGAAGCTCTCAAAAAGCAAATTGAAAAAGATCTGGATCGTGGATTGAACGCTTTTCTTTTGTTTGGCTCTGCTGACATGCATGAAAAAAATGCGGAAGGTTCTGAAGCAGTGAATGCTAAGGGCCTATTGCCTCGATCCCTATCAGAACTTAGAAAAACGTTTGGAGACAATGTTCTCCTGTTTTCGGATGTCTGCTTGTGTCCCTATACCGATCATGGACATTGTGGTTGGGTAAAAAACGGACGTGTAGACAACGATAGTTCCCTTAAGGTGTTAGCACAAATGGCATTAACCCATGCTGAGGCCGGAGTTGATTTTGTTGCCCCATCCGACATGATGGACGGTCGGGTCTTAGCCATTCGCCAGCAACTTGATGAAAGCGGATTCAGTCATACGGGGATACTTTCCTATACCGCTAAATATGCTTCGAGCTATTATGGCCCCTTTCGTGAGGCTCTCAACTCAACCCCCCGTGAATTTTCGGAGCCTCGTTTGAAAAATCGATCTACTTATCAGATGGATTTTCGCAACTCGACCGAGGCCCTTAGAGAGCTTGAAGCGGATGTTCAAGAGGGAGCTGATATGGTCATGGTAAAACCAGCGCTGGCCTATTTGGATATTATCGCAAAGATTCGTGCTCAGTCTTCTGTTCCAGTTGTTGCCTACTCCGTGAGTGCTGAATTCGAGATAGTAAAGTCTTTAGTGGCCAAGGGCATGGCCAATGAAGCAGATATGGTTTTAGAAAATCTGACAGCGATAAAAAGAGCGGGCGCCCACTCGATAGTGACTTACTTCGCAACTGAGATTGCCGAGAAAGGATGGTTGAGATGAATTCCGAAAAGAGCCACCAGCTATTCAAAAAAGCGGAGCAGCTTATTCCTGGCGGAGTGAATTCGCCTGTTCG
>RFNT01000237.1 GCA_009927045.1 bacterium
TTAATGATGAGGGACCAAATGGGCATGATTTTGAGTAATACTGTGGGGAGTGGTTATCTTCAGTTTGTGATGGGACTCAGTTTCTGATACACCAGAACCACTCATGACCGATTTACCCAAAGCAGAAACCCCCTTAGATGAAGCTCTCGCATCTGCTTTCAACGATCAAAAGTTTGCCAACTTTTTCTATGATACCTTTCTGAATACCGTCATCTTTATGCCGGTGAAGAAAGAGGGAACCCAAGAGGGGTCTTTTTCCGAACTCACTTTAAAAGATCGATTTTTTCCTTATTTTTTAAATTTTGAGAAAGGTCGAGCGATTCCGGTCTTTGACCAGCTCAAAAGAATGGAAGGCTGGGGACAATCATTTAAATTTGATTACATAAAAATTAAAGCCCATCTTTTGTTAAAACTCTTAGATCCCTCAATGGCAGTAGTCATCAATCCGGGAACTGCATTTGAGTATATTCTCACTTCAGAAATACTCACCGTTTTACGGCAATCCATGAAACCAGTGAGTCCTGCCTGAATTAGTTAGCCTTTTTTTGGAGCCACTGAGACGTTCCATAACTGACGATTGAAGCCACCATCAGAGGAAATATAGCCGAACGACGGTCAGTCATTTCCATCACGATGACCCAAGCCGTGAAAGGGGCGCGCACGACCGCACTTAGAAAAGCTGACATCCCAACCAAAACCAGTAAGTTGTGGTTAGAATATTCGGTCACAGTGGAAACCAAGAACCGATGGCTGCGCCGAGCGTGAGAGAAGGTGCCAAAAATCCACCCGCGCATCCACTCAAATGCGAGAGCGTTGTTGCCAAGAATCGAGCAACCACTAGAGTCCAATCCGCTCGATAATCGGGTTGGAAGAGCAGTGCCTGAATCACGGAAACACCCCCCCCAATAGAATCCGAATTTAAAAATACAGCAATAGACGCTGTCAGTATTCCTGTCACCGCTGCTATTTGAATCCGGCTATGGAAATACCGACCAAACCAAATTCGAACTTTCGGACTTCCCATGAGCAAAAAAGGAACAGAGACGATGCCAGCTAAAACCCCCAAGCCCAGCGACCAAGGAATGGCGCTTAAAGGAACTACCCCCAGTTTGGGATATCCCAAAAATAAGTAACGACCAGAAAGCCACTGAGAAACCACCCCCCCAATAATGGCAGCGGTTAAGACAGCTGTTTTAAATCGATGAAAATGCTGTTGTGCAAGCTCCTCAAGGACGAAAACGACCCCTGCCAGAGGAGCATTGAAAGCAGCAGCGATTCCCGCAGCGGCTCCGGCCATAATCCATGAGCGGTGTTCCAGGACGGGCCAAATACGGCTAAATTTTTTCCCAACTACATAGAACAAACAGGCTCCAATGTGAACCATCGGACCTTCACGTCCTAAGGCTCCTGAGCCCAAAATGCATAGAATGGAGCTGAGGAAAACGATACTGGCCACTTGAATACTCAGAATAGATTCAATTTCCGAATTTTGCCGGGGACTTTCAAGACTCAGGGCTTGAATCACTTGTGGAACTCCACTACCTCCCGCGGCGGGTGCGTACTTCTCGACCAGCCATCGCCCCAATACGAAACAAATAGGAGCCAAGATGAAAAGCCAAGACGTATGTTCCGTCAAAACCCATCGACAGAGTCGGATAGCTGCATCAAAAGACTCCGAATAAATAATAGCTAGGCCGCCCACCAAAAAACCGGCCACCCAATACGGAAAACTCTCTAATACAGGGTTTTCTTTGATTTGTTGGTGGAGACTCTCTCGAAGCTTTCTTAAAAAGGAAATCATGTCGGAAAACTCAAGATAGTTCTTGGCTTTCTCTTTGGCAAATCTCTTCGTAAGTGAGCGACCAAATATGCTCTGCTGAGGGCAACCAGCCTTTAGAAAACCAGCCCAAAGCCTTTAAGTTGATAGCATGTTCTATTTTTCCAAGCGCTCTTCGACTTGATAATTTCATTTGATTTTCTGTCGCAGATGCATTCGCTCGAAATTTATCAAAAGGTGAAAAACGCCATCTTGTTTTTTGTTCGGGCCTGGAAAGAAAGGAATCAGGACGGAGGGGAGGGCGTCCAAAAAGCAATGAAAAGTAATCCAGAAGAAAAAATATATTCCAAACTCGAAAGAACAAGTGACTAGAGGCAACATATACCGTCTGCCACTCTTGAAAAAGTTGTGAGAACGGCTTCTCTGCTTGGGTCTCAAAAGATTCCAATTTTCTACTGAGTCGCTTCACAAGTTGTGGTGTCTTGCTCAAATCATGAACCCATTTAAACAGTTTTGGGAGCTGTCGCCAGAACCTTCTGCCGTTAAAGGGTGCCACTGCGCCATGAGGAATGACAGGCAGGACTCTGAGTGCCCGTGTTGATAAACCAAAGCTTCGGAGTAAATCGCTCAAAAACGAAAAGTTAAACTGAAGCTGATGTTCATTCCAAATAACAAAAGTTCGCTCATTTTTCTGATCAGGAATCAATCTTAAGTAATCTTGAGCCAACTTCCTGGAGCAGTTAAGGATTAAACTCAGATGCAAGGGAGAAATAGGCTCTGGAACTTGGTTCCATGGAACGATTGAGACGTAAAGATCGCCCAAGGTTTTTGGATCGGAATAGTTTGAAATACCCGTTAAAAATACTTGCTCTCGATTGTCTTTCCAATTGAGAACCCAATTATCTTCTCCTAGCGCATTACGAGTCGAACGTAAGAGTTGTTGGATACGGCCCCTAAAATCTCCCACGATTGAGGGTTCACCTGCTGCTAGTTTTTCGATAGGTATGGAAATAGGTTTTAAGAGCTCTGTGCTCTCCCCCAACTGAAACTCCAACCAATCATCGACAGCACCCTTCTTCGAAAAAGCTCGACCGGATGCAAATCCAACCGGATTTTCTAGAATTAAAAAGTCCGCTCTTAACCGACTCATATTCCAATGGCTGGACAGGTAGGAAAATATTTCTTTGAACCGCTCTCCAATTTGGTCCTGATTTGAATCCCAGGCTTCTCTGTAAAAAGTCTCACCTGAGAGATGACAAACAATCATCAGCGTAGAAGTAAACTCCCTGGCTTGGAGTTCGTATTGGAGTTGTTCGACAAGATCACTCGAGAGACCAGAATCCGAACTCGGTGGATTCAGCAAAATCATCCCCTTAGGAATCGGAAAGTTGAATAATCTAAGTTGGTGCAGCAAAGAGAGTGAAGGATGGACCTCCCAAGGAATCACTTCTCCCGAACCCAACGGAATAAAATGCGAACCCATTCGCGAGACTCTACACTGAATTCGCGCCGCCGTGGAGACCAAGTATAAGCCATTGAAATTGTTTGTATTTGCTCCTGTTTTCAGGCGCGCAGCCAAATGATATAACTACCACTTGTTTTTTATCAGGGGAAAGTACCATGGAAGACCATTTTGATCTGTCGCGTGAAGGCATCACGGCCAAAAAAATTCTGAGAAACGCTCCACCTGCAAAACTATATGAAGAGGCGTTGAGAAATGAGACGGGGTCCGCCATTTCTGATACTGGCGCTCTCATGGTTTATTCCGGTGAAAAAACGGGAAGAAGTCCTAAAGATAAGCGTATTGTAGAAAATCCGGAAAGTGCAGCGGACATCTGGTGGGGAGATGTAAACATTCCTCTAGATCAGCATACTTTCAAGATTAATAGAGAGCGGGCGATTGACTATCTAAACACCTGTCCTCAAATTTATGTGATTGATGGCTATGCAGGATGGGATCCTGAAAATCGACTTAAGGTTCGAGTGATATGCTCACGTGCCTACCACGCACTTTTCATGCATAACATGTTGATTCGTCCAACCGAGAAAGAGTTGGAAGGTTTTGGAACGCCTGATTTTACCATTTACAATTCTGGTGCATTTCCGGCTAATCGTTACACTAAAGGCATTTCATCTAAAACTAGCGTTGCTGTAAGTTTTGAAGAACGTCAGTTGGTGATTTTGGGAACTGAATACGCTGGAGAAATGAAAAAAGGCGTGTTCACCATCATGAATTATTTGATGCCTAAGAAGAACATTCTTTCTATGCATTGTTCCGCCAACATCGGAAAAGACAACTCGGTCAGTTTATTCTTTGGTCTTTCAGGAACTGGAAAAACGACTCTTTCTGCAGATCCTCAGAGAAAACTCATCGGAGATGATGAACACTGTTGGAATCATAATGGGATCTTCAATATCGAAGGTGGATGCTACGCCAAGTGTATTGAGCTTTCTGCTGAAAAAGAGCCCGAAATTTATCAAGCAATTCGATTTGGAACAGTTCTAGAGAATGTCGTTTACGATGCCATGAACCGAAAAGTTGATTTTGATAGTAAAGCGATTACTGAGAACACTCGGGCCTCTTATCCCATTGAGTACATTCCGCAAGTGGCTATTCCTTGTGTTGGAGGGCACCCGAAAAATATCGTGTTTTTAACCTGTGATGCTTTTGGAGTGTTACCGCCAGTATCCAAGTTATCTCCGGATCAAGCGATGTATCATTTCATCAGTGGGTATACCGCGAAAGTAGCAGGCACTGAAATGGGTGTTACTGAACCTCAAGCTACTTTCTCGGCTTGTTTTGGAGCTGCTTTCATGGTTTGGCATCCAACGAAGTATGCTGAATTGCTTTCCGAAAAAATTCGTGAACAAGGAAGTCAAGCTTGGTTAGTGAACACGGGTTGGAGCGGTGGGGGCTATGGTAAAGGGAGTCGGCTGTCTTTAAAATATACCCGCGCGATTGTTGACGCTATCAATAACGGTTCTTTGCAAAAGATGGAAACTCAGAAGGACTCTTTATTTGGTTTTGAAATTCCTCAACAATGTCCTGGGGTGCCTGCCGAGATCCTAAATCCCAGAAATACTTGGGAAGATAAAGGTGCTTACGATACGACTGCCAAAAAGTTAGCTGAGCTTTTTAAGAAAAATTTCAAAAAGTATGAAACTGGGGATTCGAAAAAAATAGTTGCCGCGGGTCCCGTTTAATCACGTTTTAGGGATTGGACCAAACTACAGGCGGATTTCAAGGCCCCTATCAGGCCTCCTTGGGCAAACGCATCTCCAATCAGATACAGGGGTAAAGCTGAAGGTTTTAGATAGGTCTCTTTCAGGGGGTTCTTGCACTGACTGTATCGCCAACGTTTTACTTGGATATGCTGAGGATGGATTCCGTAGCGATACTCGAGGAGCTCCTGGATGAGCTGGGAGACCTCAGGATCGGGTGAATCGAAATATTTTCGGCTCCAAGTTTCATCTAAATAAGCAGCGAAGTAGCCTTCACTTGTTTGAAGGCCTTTCATTTTCTGATCAATGAGGAGTTCGAAGGGTTCTTGGGGAGTCGAGGTCCAAAGAGCTGTTTCTGGGGTGTATAAAATACCAAGGGCCACGATTTGAGGCCGGTATTGGATGTTTCTTAAGGTGCTGAGAAGATCTGAACCTTCTAAGAGGTTCGACTTCTCCAACAGTTCCACATTTTGAGGTGCTGGAGCTGATAAAATCAGGACCGAGCACGAAAAAGTAGAATTGGATTCCGTATCAACGGACCACTTTTTTGAATGGGCATTCCAATTCAATCGAATAGCGCGACACTCTCTAAAAATGGTCAAGGGTTTCGCTAAATCTTTTGCGATCTGAGTCATGCCTTTTGGGTGTACCCAAAAACGGTTCACTCAGATTTTTAACTTGAATCCAATCCTGAGAGTGGGCCATCCCATTCACGACGAACACCGTTTGAGAACCACGGAACCCCGTGATCCCATAATCCATTTTCATCACGACGAGTTGCCATCCGTCCGCCGAGGCCCCGGCTTTTTTCCAAAATAGCAACCGAGAATCCTTGGTCTTGGAGAGCTCGAGCGCTGGCCAAACCGGAAATGCCAGCGCCAATGACCAAAATGTCGAAATCGTTTTTCAATCGCTTGTTCTCTTTAAAGTCTCCGAATATGATTACCAGATTCTACTGGGAGAGAAAATTGTGGAAATAAAAGAAAGTATCATAGTGCTCGGAGCCTCTGGTGGCATCGGGCAAGCGCTGTGTGCTCAGCTAAAAAAGCAAGGGATGCAACTGGTCGTTGGGGCCAGGAATGCCGATCGGTTGAGAGAACTGGCTTTAAAATGGGAAGTTCCTTATTTAGCCGGGGATGCTCGTCAATTGAGTTATGTTGAAGAGCTCGCTCAATTAGCTCAAAAAACTTATGGAAGTATTACCGGAGCTGTGAATTTAGCTGGATCATTGCTTCTGAAGCCAGCCCATACCACCACTGAAGAAGAGTGGAAGCAGACTTTAGAGACCAATCTCACAACCAGTTTTTATCTGCTTCGAACAGCAGCTGCAGCGATGCGACGTGCTGGCGGTTCAATTGTTTTAATGTCATCGGTTGCTGCTCGATTGGGACTCTCGAATCATGAAGCCATTGCTGCTGCGAAGGCTGGTATCGAGGGTTTGGCCATTTCTGCAGCTGCAACCTACTCTCCTTATAAAGTACGAGTGAATGTGGTTGCACCGGGTTTGATCAAAACACCTCTGACAGAAAAAATTACCCAACATGAAGTCTCTGCGAAAGCATCTTTAGCAATGCACCCGTTAAACCGTCTAGGAGAGCCAGAGGATGTGGCATCAGCAATTGCTTGGTTACTCAATCCTCAACAAAGTTGGGTTACGGGGCAAGTCATCAGTGTGGATGGTGGGATGTCTCATGTACGTGTCAATCGAGTCGGACTTTAAAAAGGAGTGAATATGAGTCAATCATTAATCGAAAAATTAAAATGGCGCTATGCTGTTAAAAAATTTGATCCTCAAAAAAAAATTTCTGCTTCCGATTGGAGTGTTTTAGAAGAAGCGCTGGTTTTGACTCCTTCCTCTTATGGGCTTCAACCCTGGAAATTTTTAATTGTTCAAGACCCCACAGTTAGGAAATTACTGACTCCTCACTCATGGAATCAAACTCAAGTGGAGGATTGTTCTCACTTTGTGGTCATGGCAGCACGAAATGTTTTAGATGAAAAGTATCTGGATTTCTTTTTTCAAGAGATCTCTAGAATTCGCTCGGTAGCTCCTGAGAGTCTAGCGGGTTACAGAAAAGCCATTGGGGCTGATTTGCTCACAGGCCCACGCAGTAAAATCATTCAGGAGTGGGCTACCCGACAAACTTATATCGCATTGGGTAACTTGATGACGTGCGCTGCTTTGATGAATATTGATGCCTGTCCTATGGAAGGTATCGTGCCTCTGAAATACGATGAAATTTTGGGGCTTGAAAAATCAGAGTATCGCACAGTGGTTGCATGTGCAGTCGGGTACCGCAGCTCAGAAGATAAATATGCGTCTGCAAAAAAAGTGCGATTTTCTAAGGAAAAGCTGATTCAGCTTATTTAAGCAGAGTTTTTACCAAGGCAATATATTGTTGTTGGGATTCTTCTTTTGAGAGGCCCTTTTTTTGAGTCCAAGCATCAAATTTAGCTCTGCCTTTGGGATCTAGTAAACCGGGGCGATTACCGGTCACATCACCCTCAGTGCCTTGTTTAAATAGAGCATAGAGTTGCAGAAGAGTATCGTTCGAGGGACGCGAAGATAATGTTTTGATGGCTTCAGCCGCTTCATTAAAAGTCATAGGATTGCTCTCCCAGTTATAAACAATAATCAGGCAAGAAAGACCCGTAACTTTTCCAGTCTGAGTAGGGGGCTGGACTTCTCAGATTATCTTTCACGTCTCTGAGGTCTTCGCAGCTCCAATAATCCTTTGGATTTTCTGGTCGAAGATCTTGTGGGGTGTAGTGATACATACTGGCAGTAATCACCACGCAGCCCCCTTGAGCTGCTTCCGCATGATACTGAGCTAGACTCGTAGCAATTCGGCAAGTATCTGCTTTTGCCGCAAAATGAAAAACCCAATCTCGAATTTCTTTCGGCGCTTGTTCGTAGCTCGGATCTATAACAATACGTTGTGTTTCTCCCGATGTTTGTACAGAGACGTAGGGAGCAACGTGATACCACCAATTGAAGTTGTGTTCATTTCTATATTGGGGCGTGAACAGCACGAAGACTTTCATCGATTTGACCTGATGGTCCACCTCTAAAGTTCGGGCCCAGTAGTGAGCTCGGCTGAAGCAATGATCACTCAAATCGACATCTCTGTAGGGATCGACGGAATCAAAAAGGTTTTGAAGTTGGATAAAATTATTCAGCACTGAGGGGGCGTAGGAACTAGGGCCCCATTTCTTGACCGGAGCTTTGGGGTCCTGAGGTTTTTCATTGATTAAAGTGAGCTTAGAAATCAGAAAACTATTCGGGTCAAATTCTAGTGCGACTTCGGACCCCATCTGAATAGCTACCTTTGCGGTGGCTAGAGCTTCCGAATTTTCAGCAGCTAAATAAAGAACGCGAGGAGATTCAGCGGCTAGGATTTCCAGATGATCTGGATTTTGAGCTGACTCTTCTACTGCGAAGAGATGGCTGTTGAGAGTGGTCGATTCGAAACTCCAGCTGAAGGGGACAGCGATACCAACAGAAACGAGAACTAAAACCTGAAAACGCGAGATTAGAGTGTAGAACATGCGGACGTTCTACACTAAATAATGCAAGGCGTCAAGAATGCGTGACGGGGAAATTGCGAGAGGGGTCTATCCGATCCCCACCGGAAATAGACCCCTCTTTGATTCTACAAAAATCAGGACTGAGTGTGGGTTACCAACCCA
>RFNT01000020.1 GCA_009927045.1 bacterium
AGAATGAACGGACGCACAACTCCCCCACCCCCTGTATTCTGCAAGTGGTGTACCCAGCCAGCTGGGCCTAAACCATATAAAATGAACCTAAAGCGGTGACGATTTTTGTCATCTTTTCCCCAACAGGGTATAGGGGAAGAGATGAAAGTTTTAATACAAGTTTTGATACTCCTGGGGATAGGGTCCCAATGGGCCTCTGCTGAATCAGTGCTTTTTCACAACGGAAACATCTTGAAGTCATGGACTTCAGAACCCCAGTGGGCCTCTGAAATGCTGGTTCAGGATGGAAAAATTATTTCCGTGGGAAGTCGCTTGCCCCGAAGTCCAGAAACTCGTCTTTGGGATTTAAAAAGAAAGTGGGTCTTTCCTGCATTTACCGACTCGCATGCTCACCTCTTGGAAACGGGCCGGCAACATTTTCAATTAGACCTTCGAGGGAAGTCTTTACAGCAAATCAAAGAGTTGGTGCAGCAAGCTCTTGCTCACAAAATCCCCGTGGAACGTGTTGTGGGCTTTGGATGGGATCAAACCCAATGGAAGGAACAGAAATTTCCAACCCGTAATTTTCTGGATCAGATTTCAAGAAAAATCCCAATCATTTTGTATCGGGTAGATGGTCACGCCGTCTGGATCAACTCAGTGGCGCATCGGTTGGCCGGTCTTTCAAAGGCAGAATCGAACGATTCTTTGACTCCGGGGGTTTTTGTCGACTTGGGCATGGAAAAAATCAATCGATTGATTCCGGAGGATTCCGAGGAAGCAATCAAGAACCAAATACGCTCTGTCGTTAAGAAATGTTTATCTCTAGGTATCGCTGGCCTACATGACGCAGGAATTTCCTCGAGAGAGTATCGGGTTTTGAAAGCCCTGATTCAGGAGGAAAACCTTCTTTTCCGATTTTATGAAATGGCTTCTTTCCAAGATTTGGAGTCTTTAAAAGAAACTGTTCTCAATCGAAGACCGGAAATGGGTTTATTTCAGGATAAGTTGAACTTGAGAACAGTGAAGTTCTATTTGGATGGCGCTATGGGAAGCCGGGGGGCTCTTTTTGATGAACCTTATGAGGATGCCCCTGAGACTCGAGGCCTACAACTGATGGAGACTGAGACGTTAAAAAAAGCGATCCAAGCGGCCGATCAAGCGGGCTTTCAAGTCGCGATACATGCGATTGGAAATCGAGCAAATCGAATTGCTGTGGACCTTTTAGAATCAGTTTTTGGTCCAGACACTCGAACGAAGAGGCCTCGAATCGAACATGCCCAAATTCTCGACCCAACAACCATTGAAAAGATGGGGCGCCTAGGCATCATTGCCTCGATGCAACCCACCCATTGCCCCTCTGACAGTCGTTGGGTGTTGACCCGAATTGGAAAAAAAAGAGCCCAATATGCTTATCCCTGGAAATCCTTACTGAAGGCTCAAACCCCTCTTGCTTTTGGCAGCGATTCTCCTATTGAAGCGTTTGATCCTTGGTTGGGCTTATTCTCCGCAACCACTCGAATGCGACCAGAGGGGCGTCCAGCAGGCGGATTTCTTCCCAACGAAAAGATTCCATTAACTG
>RFNT01000073.1 GCA_009927045.1 bacterium
TCAGCGCACGACTGGGGGCCTTCCGGCCCGAATCACAGGCAGAACCAATGGAAACAAAAACTCCCCTTCTAGATAAAAGTTGCATCACTCTTTTTCCGCTGTAGCCAGGCAATCTAAAATTTAATATGGAGGAAATTCCTTGTTCCCAGTCTCCATTAAAAATAACTTCTGGAAAAACCTGAGTCAGTTTCTTACAAAACCTTCTTTTTAGCTCATGGATGTACCTTTGAGCTTCCGGAGTGAAGAAAGAAACAGCTTCACTAAATCCAATAATTCCTTCAGTATTCAGAGTTCCTGACCGAAGTCCGGCCTCTTGGCTTCCCCCCAAAATCAAGGGAACTAGAGGAGCAGAACTTTTTTTTACTAGCGCTCCCACCCCCTTCGGACCATGAATTTTATGTCCACTTAAAACTAAGTAATCAATATTCCAATCTTGAAATCGAATATCTGTTTTTAGAAAACTCTGGCAAGCATCCACATGCATTAAAATACCATTTTTTTTTGCCCAAGCAGCTAATGCAGAAAGATCCTGAATAGTTCCGGTTTCACTATTAGCATGAGAAAAAGAAAATAAATGAATAGGTCCTTTATGGAGGATGTCATTTAAATGTTTTTGATCAATCTTTCCAACGGAGTCTACTCGACAAATAGAAACATTCCCTCCAGAGTCTCCAACCCAGTCAATCAATTGAAAAAGACTCGAATGTTCAGTAGCGGTGGTTACCCAGTGAAAGGGGTTTCCGGACTCCATTGCTTCAAGGCATAATGACTTCACTACCCAATTATTAGCTTCAGAACCTCCAGAGAGATAAATGATATTTTGTGGCTGTGCTTGAACTGCATTTGCCAACACACAGCGCGCCTTTTCCACTTCGGTGGACGCCTTGATACCTAAAGAGTGCACTGAAGAAGCATTAGCATAGCCAAGTTCTTCAAAATGGAACTGATACATTCTGCCCCAAACTCGGGGGTCGAGTGGAGTAGTTGCCGCGTTATCGAAATATATATTCATTGCTAAACTAGCTTCCTACATCGGTTTTTGTAAATTTTAATATGAACCGAGTGAACGTTGCAACTTTCGTCATAGATCAAGTTCTTTAGTAAAAAACAGATTTTTCCATTTGTGGTTATATTGGAGCAGGGGCTGAGGAGTTTCTTCTATTTCCGTGTGGAAAAGTGAATGCTGAGGATTTCCCTCGGAACCTGAGGGATCGACTAAAAAGCCTTGATAAATTTTATCGCCCCATTGAAAGAAACTTCCTTTGGGAGGCTTGAGAGCTTTTTGTTTTAGCTGGGTGACTCGAAAAACAATGTTCTTGGGATGAGGATCAGGATGAGTGGCTAAAAGAGAAAGCATCCGGTTTTTAAGCCATAGCCGAGCTTCTTGGGGTTCTTTACGCAGGAGCCTTAATTCGACTCCGTCGCCGGATAACAGATTTTTGCCATAGGCATTTTCATCAGCAAAGAGGTTCTCCATCACAAGCGTAAATCGCCTCTCGTTAGGATCCGGTGTGTGCTGAATCGAAATTCCAATCAGTCGGGGTCCGACACCTTGCCGTTCCCACTTCTGAAGCTGAAGAACAATTTTCTTACAATTCAAAAAAGGGATTGAGGAAAACTCCTTAAACACCACAGAAGTTCCATCTGCTAAGACAAGGCTCTGTGCTCCCTCCTTATTCCCTCCTAAATCTAAAAGTAATTTGGGATCCTTTTTGGCGGTTTGAATCACTTCAGCCCAGCCCGAGGGCTTGTGATTTAAATAGAGCTTTTCAAGGGGCTCTGGGAGAAGCTCCTTGGGAATTAGACTTCTTCGCAGTGAAAAAAATATTGAGGGATTACATTGAGCCTGAGCCCAGGGACTTATCACCCAATGGGTCATTAACTGAGTGATCAGCAAAATTTTAGAAAGGCTTCGGCGCTTCAATGCTACTCACATTCCCATGTTCCGGCGGATTTCAAAGTGAAATCGAAATAATGGTACCATGGGCATTGGAGAAAGGAGCACAGGAAACGTTTTCTTGTGCTGTGCATAATTTAGTCAGCATAATTGCTGGTCTCATCTGTGATAAACTTTTAAAAAAGTCGAGGTGATTTATGTCCACATGCTCCCGATGCGTTATGCCCGAAGTCAGTCCCCATATTTTCTTAGACCCAGCGGGTATCTGTAACTTATGCAGAAACCATGATGAGGAAGCTCAAAAAAAAGAAAATGAGAGAAAGCTTCTTGAAACAGACCTTCTCAATATCCTGCGAAAAAATAAGGGCAAAGGAAAATATGATTGCCTAGCTATGTGCAGCGGCGGAAAAGACAGCACAGCATCTTTGTATTACATGGTCACTCGTTATAAGTTGCGTACTCTGGCTTTCACCTTTGATCACGGTTTTGAAACCAACGAAGCTCTCGATAATATCAACCGGGCAGTTGAAAAACTAGGCATTGATTTTCTATATTTTAAAACCAATTACATGAAAAAGTTTTTTTCTAAAATGCAGGAGTATCAGTCCAAAGCAGTGATTTGCCATCCTTGCTCAATGTGGTACATGGATCTCACGTATGACATGGCAGCACGATTTGAGATTCCTCTGATTGTGGCAGGTTGGACGAAAGGCCAATCTACTACTTCCACTCCCAATATCATGTCCAAATGCGCATGCAGCGCGAAAGAATTGGAATTTAAAAATATGGCTGGTCACACTCAGGAATTTATTCAGAAATTGAAAAAGGATCCAGAGACTCCGCAGTTTAAGGATTTCCCAGAATCCATGGAGGAAGTTCTAGCAAGAGCCAAGAAAAAAGGGCAAGCAACAGTGATTTCTCCCCATTGGTTCTTACCTTACGAGGAGGAAGTATACGTTGCGGAGATCCAAAAAGAACTGGGCTGGGAACAACCCAAGCTCAGTTATCCAGCAAAATCCACCAACTGCGAGCTGAATTTTTTGTCGGTTCACAACGCTCTAAAACACTATGGTTACACTCATTATCACGTGGAGTTTTCAAAAATGATCCGAAAAGGACTCATGACACGAGAAGAGGCACTCAAGCGTCTTGATTTTTCACAATACAAAGAAGAGTACATGCAGGAATTGAGAGATCGCGTGGACCAAAAAAGGAAAGCAGGATAGCCTCTGCCTGAAACAATGGAACCTTATGAAGTTGGCTATAAACGGGTAATAAACCCTTTCCACCGATCATGCGGGATGTCTAATCCGTGTTGGTGGACATGATAACCGAGATAGGCCATAAAACAGCCAGAACCATCATCGCCTCCCACGATGTCGGGCACACGTAGCCATCCCTCTAAATTTTGAAAAGCAGTGTTCCGGCTAATTCCTCCCCCCACAAACCAAGTTTTTACTTCATACTGTTTTTGGTATTCCTTTTGGATTTTCCTGAAGATACAGCGCAATAGCTCGTGTTGTGTTGCTACCCAGTCGTTTCTAAAGGCCTCCAAGTTGGAGTAATTTTTTTTAATGGCTTCCATTTTCAATGGGAAGCTACCGACTAAAACATCCTCTGCAAAAGGTAATCGAGATTGTTCGACTTCTTCTTCAAAGACAAATACTATTTTTCCTTCAATAGCCCGTTTTGAATAAGTCTCATAACGCCAATAAAACGGCTCACCTGCGCCATGCACCCACCCGTATATAATTGATTTACCTAGTCCAGTAAAAGTACCCCCTTGACGACTGTCTGAATCATAAACCACTTCAATTTTTTGAGGGTTCGGCAAATAGGCCAAAATGGAGTGCTGAGCAGAGCAATCAGCTACAAAAGCCGGGTACTGAAACTCGGGATGGAATTTAACGGCATTAATATGTCCCCACTTGTGATCAGAAAGTAACAAGGGAAAGTTTCTAAACTTTCTTTTGAAATAAGGAACTAATTCTAAGGAAGGTGGACTTCCAAAAAAATCAGTCAGAGTCACATGATTGATTTCTTGTTCGCTCACAGCTTCTAAAAGCGAGTTCATACTTTTTTTGTAAAGATATTTAGTTTTTAGATGTCGCCAAAGATTGGGTCGCTTTTTATAGAGCTGGAAGTACTCCAAGGGAGGAATCGATTTTTTTAGCGCGAACTGGTTGCTGGAGGGATCATAGATACCAACGGCAGAAGTGCCACACACAAAGTTAAGCCCCAAATATCTCATTCATGCTCCTTTTCGGAATTTGTTTAATACTTTATTAAAAATAATCATCAATAAGCCCCAATAGGCACCCGGATTACCCCAATGCGCCTCAAGACTTTTTTGAAAGGCGTTCTCAGCTAAGCGATATTGTTTCCCACGAAAATAGGATTTGGCTACACGGGCCCAATAAATTGAATCCAATGCCGCTTCTTGTCCAGGCGGAAAAATACTCACCACACGGCTTTGAAAATGATTACAAACGGAACCACGCCTGATGCGGCGTTGCAACACTATTTTTTTGGAATTAACCACTCGCCCTTTTTTGGACATCCGGATAAAGAGGTCTTCATCTTCTCCCAATCCGTTTGTCTGAACGCGGTAGCCTCCGACCGCCCGTGCTAAATCAGTGCGATAGATTGATGCTCCATGGCA
>RFNT01000175.1 GCA_009927045.1 bacterium
ATCGAAGACTTGATGGTGATTATTTTAGATCGTCCACGTCATCAGGATCTGATACGGGAAGTGAGGGAATCCGGGGCTCGAATTCGTCTCATTGGAGACGGGGACGTATCTGCTGCTATTGCGACCGTCCGTGAGGAAACGGGTATCGATGTTCTCATGGGCACTGGGGGAGCACCTGAAGGTGTAATCGCTGCTGCTGCTCTACGGTGTTTGGGGGGAGACATGCAGGGACGTTTAAAGTTTCGTAATGACGAGGAACGAACGCGTGCCCGCGGAATGGGAATACAAGACGAGAATCGGGTGTATGGTTTAAAAGATCTCGCAAAAGGTAATGTGATGTTCATCGCAACGGGGATCACCCATGGAAGTTTTTTGAGTGGAGTACGGTACACTTCGCGAGGAGCTCACACGCATTCAGTGGTCATGCGTTCTGAAACTGGCACTGTACGCGAAATCCGAGCCAATCATCACTTTGCAAAGAAGCCCAACTACGGTTGGTCACAATAGAGGTATTCTATGTCAACAAGAGTCACACGGGATCGCGAGTTTCAAGTTCCGGTTGATGCGCTTTATGCCGCCATTATAGATTTTGACAACTATAAGCTTTTTCTCCCAGAAGTGGTCAACTCAGAAGTGGTTGCCGGGAAGGGCACTGATACGGTGAGAGTCCGATTCGAAATCGAAGTGATGAAGCGATTCGCTTATGAGCTGGAGTTTCAACTCACGACGAATAAAACAGTAAGTTGGCGGCTAGTGTCTGGAGAGTTTTTTAAGAAAAATGAAGGACAGTGGGTGCTCAATGGGGCCGCGAGTAAAACACAAGTCCGATACGAATTAGAAGTGGCTGTAGGATTTTTAGTGCCTGGGTGGGTAGCAAAAAAACTCACCGAAAGCGGACTGCCGCAAATGTTTGAACGGTTCGAAACTCGAGCGAAAGAGAAAATGAAACATGACTGATAAAAAAGAAATGCCAGAACAGGACGAGTCGGAAATCTTTGAAAAAGAAAAGCCGTGGTGGTCTGAACTCGTAAAAGATGTAACGGCCGCAGGGCTTGCCACCATTTTCATGACTGAAGAAGGCGTTCGTGGCTATTTAAAAGAAAAGAAACTGCCAAAAGAGCTGATCGGGTTATTGATTGATGGGTTTTCGAAGAAAAAAGATAATCTTTATGAAATGCTCACTCGAGAGTTTGGAAAAGTATTATCCAAGACGGATATTAATCGAGAGTTTCAGAGATTTTTAGAAAATCATGAAATGGAAGTTCACGCTAAAGTTTCTTTCAAGAAAAAGGAAAAACACCATGAAAAAAGCGATCAAAACTGAAAAAGCGCCTGCTGCTATTGGCCCCTATTCTCAAGGAATTATGACGGATGCATGGGTGTTCGCATCAGGCCAAATCCCTCTGAATCCAAACTCGATGGAAATGGTGGGCAGCACCGTTGAGGCTCAGACAGAGCAAGTCTTGAGGAACCTTTCTGCAGTCCTCGAAGCGGAGGGCTTGGGACTTAAAGATCTGGTGAAAACAACTGTGTATTTGAAAAACATGGCGGATTTTCCAAAGTTCAATGCAGTTTACGAGAAATTCATGGTGGCTCCCTATCCTGCGCGAGCTACTGTAGAGGTTTCCGCTCTGCCCAAAGGCGCTTTGGTAGAAATTGAGGGTATTGCATGCCGCTAAGGGCAGCCGTACTGGCTCTCCTAGCCTTCATGATGAGTCTTCAAGGATTGGCTGCGACGGCCATTTTACTCAATGAAGTGGCGGGTCGAGTGGGTGACCAATGGGTGACCGTTCAAGATGCTTACATTTTTCGCACCTTGCAACGAATGCGTACGGGAACTAAACCTCTGGAGTTGCTAGAACGGGATCAAGCGCTCGCTAAGACAGTACAAAAAGTAATGTTTGAACAGATGCTCGTGATGGAGGCTCGAGCTATTGATTTCAAAGAGGAGTCCTTAAGTGAGTTGAAGCGCCTACAGAAACTCGTCGAAACAAACGAGATAGCTTTGGAATGGCAAAGGTTTCTCAAAAAATATGGGCTTTCTACGGCGGACGCATGGGGTCGCGTTCGGATGGCATTGCTAGCTGAGCGATTTTTAAAAAAGAAACTTGAGAATTTAACTCCGGTCATTGCGGAAGCCGAAATAGAACAGTTCATAAAAAACAATCCCGAAAAAGTAAAAAATTGACCGGGGACAAACGAGCTTTTGTTGCAGAAGCAATCAAAAAAGATCGAGTCGATAAAGGTCTTCAAGATTACATAGATTTTTTGGTTCAGAAGTACAACGCCCGTTCCCTATTGAAATAGTGAAATACAATATCTTGAGCATTCAATCTTCTGTTGTTGATGAAGTGTTTGATATCGCACAAGAGGCACTAGTTCCCCGCTGGTCGAAGAAGGACTATCGGTATTTCTTGAGCCAATCGGCTGGTTTTTGTTTGGGGGTATTTGTTGAAAACGAACTGGTTGCTTTTTTTCTGAGCCTCATGAGCCAGAAAGAAATGGATATCGTTGCGATAGCTTGTGCTTCCACTCAACGTCGCAAGGGATTGGCGTTTCAGTTGCTTACTGAGGCATTGAAAAGGAGTCGGGCGGAAAAGGCTACTTTGGAAGTCGATCCCGCAAATGAAGCTGCCGTGAAGCTGTATCTGAAGGCAGGCTTCCTCGTGAAAGGCCTTCGAAAAAAATATTATGAAGGAAAAAAAGACGCTTGGACAATGGCTTGGGAGGCTACTGACGCTTCAAAATCCAAGAGCGAATTCTTGGGTTAGCACTTTTGTTCCTTCGGAAAGAGGGCAGCTCGGGCTTTGAGCAAACAGTGCAGCGGTGTTGATCCAAATGAATTCGATGAGAAGGAAGTGTTTTGAGATCGTGGGCTCGAAGGTGGTCCAATAAATTGAAATAAAGACGATGACTTCGTTCTGTGAGAAAACGATGTGGGTTGAGTCCTGCCGAGTCCCATTTTTGTATAAAATCTTCTCGTACAGCAAAACAACAAGCTCCAATGGCGGGTCCAATTACACAGTGCAGATGGGCATCTGATGCAAAAAGATGAACAGCACGACTTACGATACCTGAAAAAATTCCTTTCCATCCCGCATGGACGGCAACGATGGGGTCACCGATAGATTCAGTGAAAAAGAGAACTGGGTAGCAATCGGCGGAGTAAACCGAAACCGGGAGGTTCCATTGCCGAGTCAGTCCCCCATCCGCCTGAATTAAGCTGACTTGGGGTTTCTCCAAGGAATCTAGATCAACAATGTGAGTTCCATGAACCTGTTCGAAACTGGGGGTAGTGTCCCCCTTGCGCTCAATCTCGAAGCCCCATTCAATATGTTGAAAGTTATTTGCCATCTGCGTGATAAGAGCCCAATAGGCTCAAAAAATCATTAAAAAGTTGTGGGCGTGGAGCTGAACAAGTCATTTCGATCCCAGTGACGGGATGCTGAAAGGTCAATGAGTGGGCATGTAAAAAAGGGTGTTGGAGTTGAGCGAGCTGAAAAGCGATCGGTTTGGATACCAGCTCCAGGCGTTTTGCAGTGGCCCCTTTTCCGTACAGTGGATCCCCGACGATTGAATGACCGAACTCAGAGAGGTGGACCCGGATTTGGTGGGTGCGTCCTGTGAGAGGTTTGACTTGGAGATGTGTAAAAGCAGAAAAAAGAGTCAATGGTTCAATTCGAGTTTCAGCGGCTCGCGACTTTGTTGTTCTTGAGCTCATTTTTTTCCGATGAATGCGATCTCTCCCTATTGGATTTTTAAGAGTTCCAGGACGATGCACCTGACCCCAAACAATGCACTCATAGATCTTGGTGACCGTTCTGCTTTTGAATTGTTCGGATAAAGCTTCTTGTGTTTTTCGGTTCTTGGCAATCAGGAGAACTCCGCTGGTGCCTTTATCCAGTCGATGAACAATCCCGGGGCGTAGAGCAGCAGATTCTAAAAAATCAGTCGAGGACTTCAAATGATGGAGTAGGTGATGAACCAAAGTGGGACCGCTATGTCCCGCAGCCGGGTGAACTACCAATCCCTGGGGTTTATTGATCAGTAATAGGTGATTATCCTCATACAGGATATCGAGTGCAGCTGCCACGGGCTCTAGATGTGAGGAGGAGGCTCTCTCTTCAATCGATAACGTGATTTCGTCTCCGAAAGACAGCGGCGTAGAGGACTTAGTAACGCATTTCCCGTTGATTGAGGCACGGCCTGCTTTGATCTGTTCTTGAATCAAGCTGCGACTACGGCTGCTCTTATGGGCTAGGTAAGCATCCAGGCGCTCGCCAGTTTCTTCTTCTGTAACTACGTATTTATGATTTGCCACGGTTGGGATATCGCTGGTCGAAATACTCAAGAAAAGCAGCTGCAGTTTGTTGGGTGGGGAGTTTATAAACGTGAGCTAAGTTTTTTATAAACCCCTGAATATAAACTCGAGCTGGGAGATCTTCTGAGATTTCCTCTTCCAAGGCTCTTAAGTACTTGATTGGGATACGAGTGATCCGAAACACTTCCTCCAAAGAAAGATTGGATTGTTCCCGGTACCGCTTTAATAAGTCCCCACTCCAGGACTGAACCGATGTTCCAGCTGCTTCCAAAGAGGCTGAAGCATTCAATTCTAAGAGTTCATCATAATCTCTGCGTTTCTGAGGATCCGAAAGGGTTTGATAGGCCAATTCGATTTGCTCGCCCAGAATCGTTAAATCTTCGGGGTTTAAGTTCTGGCGAATAAGGGATTCTTGGTGCAGAGCTCCCCTGGCTGCGTGGTAAGCTGCTAACACTTCGGTAGCAGATGCTTTGGGGGGTACCCTTAAAATCTTGTAGTAGTTTTCCATAGTTCCGTTGAACGGTTCGAGCAATCGATACCTGTATTTGATGATAATGTCAGGCGTTGGACATCGCAAGGGGTGCGTGATACCAATACCTGCACCATGCGAATTGACACTATAAGTCTAATTGCATCCTCCTTTGTTACAGCTTTCTTGGGCATAGCGGTCCTCATTCGGAACTTTAGGAATCCTGTTTATCGTGCATTTTCGGTATTTTGTGGGGTGCTTCTGGCCAGAGATTTTCTGTGTCTCATGAAGGGATTTGAAAGCACCCCTTTTTATGAGCCTCGGCTTTTTTTACTGGTCTCCCTTGCTTTAGGCCCCATCAGTCTGTGGTGGCTCAGAGAAATGCAACCGGTGGCTTTTCAACACTGGTCACGGGGGTTGTGGGTTTACGGATTGTTGCTCAGCCTTTTGTTTGTTTTTCTATTAGTCCCGCATTTAGACCCTTGGTTTGGGCTGCTCCAAGCTCTGGTTGAAGCCACCTTTTTAATCCCAGCATTTTTATGGACTCGACTGTTAGTTCGAGTGGGAGAAAGCGAGGGCCTGCCTCGGGAAAAAGTGAGATATCGATACGCAGTCTGGGGGCTCGTAGTCGTAATAGCTCTACATCTTACAGATACCCTGTATTTCTCCGATTTAAGTTCTGTAGTCCCTTTGGGAACCTTAGCTCGCTCTATTTATCTCATTTTTCTTTTTCAGCTGTTTATAAAAAAGGAATTATTAACGACTCAAGAACTGATTTCTCGATTTTTTCTTTTCGGTGTGATTTCTTTAGTGCTGTCTGGAATTTACTGGTTGCTGGTGGGGTGGGTGGATTCTCGGCCTGGGCTTTTTCTTTTCAATACCATCATTGCTTCTTTTGCGATTCTAGTTCTGTTTGACCCCTTAAAAAGTGGTGTGAGTCGTTTGATGAACCACCTGTTCCTTAAAAAGAACATTGAGCTTGAAGCGGAACTCAATGCTCTCGCTGATGATCTGCGAGGAGTTGCAGATCCTAAGGAGCTCTCCGCACGATTGGCCTCCAGCTTAAAAAGAGTTCTGGGGATTGAAAAAGCGACTTTGTTTTTGTTAGGTAGAGATGGTCTGACTTATGATCGTGCTGATTCCAAATTGGAGGAGGGCATTTCTGAACTTTCGGCAGCCAATCCTCTCATAGAATACATGACCCTGCGCCGCGGACGTCCTTTTGTTTTGGAGACCCTGAGAAATGACTTTGATGCTTTCCATTCAATTCAGGGACGAAAATTTCTTGCTGACTGTCTGGAGAGTTTACGAGCGTTAGAAACTGATTTGGTCATTCCTTTCTTTTTTGATGGAAAAGTCGTGGGCTTTTTAACTGCTCCTCTGAGTGAGAAAATCATTTTGAGTACTGAACTCTTGAGGCTGTTCATTCCCGTTTCAAAGCAGATAGCGCTTCTGTTAAAAAGCAGCCAGACCTTGGGGGCACTGCGAGAACGAGAACAACTCGCTACTTTGGGAGAGATGGCGGCTGGGTTAGCTCACGAAATCAAAAACCCATTGGGTGCTATTAAGGGAGCTGCCGAATTATTATCTGAAGAAAAGAGTCCTGAAGTCACTCAGGAGTTTTTGAAAATTATTCAGGACGAGGCCGATCGTCTCTCCGGGGTGCTGACTCAGTTTTTAGATTTTGCCAAACCTCGCAGAAATGATCCTGAAGCCCACTGCAATCCAGTTCAGGTCATTGAACACACTGCTGCTCTAGTTTTGCGCGAATCATCGGTCACTTTTACCGTGCATTCAGAACACCCGGATCTTGTAGCAAATGTAGACCCTGAACTCTTGAAACAAGTATTACTCAATTTGTTTTTAAATGCGGTTCAGGCAATGGAGGGCTCTTCCAAAAAAGAGTTGTCGGTTGTGCTCCGGGAGCTTAAACCCCGGAGACGTTGGGCTTGGGGAATTCCCTTTTATAAAAGTATGGAGGGATGGGAGAACTCAGGGGAGCAGAGCAGTCGATCGTTTGTAGAAATTGAAGTTCAGGATAGTGGGCCAGGTATTCCGCCAGAGAAAAGAACACGAGTATTCGATCCCTTTTTCACGACCAAGCCGAACGGAACCGGTTTGGGATTGGCTATTTGCCGACGCGTGATTGAGGCGGTCGGAGGTTCCATACAAGTGAAGGCTCATTTTCCACAGGGAACGAGGTTTATTGTTCATTTGCCTTCAGTTCACCAGACCGTACTGCAGCAATCAACAAACGAATGGGCTGAGGGCTTGGTATGAGTAGGGGCACCATTTTAGTATTAGATGATGAGAAAAATATCCGAAAGATTCTTTCAGCCATGCTCAAATCACAGGACTATGAACCCATTCCGGTTGCGAATCTTGGAGAGGCGCGTGAGGCTATTCAGCGCTCTGAAATACAAGTCATTTTGAGTGATCTCAGATTAGAGCGAGAGGATGGGTTATCGCTGCTGAAATGGCTTCGGGAAGAGGGGTATGCAATTCCTGTGATTATATTGACCGCGCATGGAAGCATTGATTCCGCAGTGGATTCTATGAAACAGGGTGCCTTTGATTATTTGAGTAAACCCTTTGAAAAACAGGATCTCCTCAGAGTGCTTGAAAAAGCATTGTTGTATTGCCGATTCACACAAAAGAATACGGTCAATCTGGGCGATGGAATTGTGTTTGTAGGAGATTCACATCAAATTAAAAAGAGCTTGAACTTGGTGGAGCGAGTGGCCCCTACAGATACCACCGTGCTTATAACCGGTGAGAGCGGAACTGGAAAAGAGCTGATTGCGCAAACGCTTCATGAGAAAAGCGCGCGAGCTCAGCAGCCTCTGATCAAAATCAATTGTGCAGCTATCCCGCAGACCCTGCTAGAGAGTGAACTCTTCGGCTTCGAGAAAGGAGCTTTTACTGGGGCTTATGCAACGAAGCCCGGGCGATTTGAATTAGCGGACCAAGGCACGTTGTTTTTAGATGAAATTGGGGAGATGTCGCTTGAAATGCAGGTGAAGTTGCTTCGTGTCCTGCAGGAGAAGTCCTTTGAGCGCGTAGGCGGGATTAAAACTCATCACGTGAATGTGAGGGTGATCGCAGCAACCAATATCAACTTAGAAGAAGCGGTAAAAAGTGGAGCCTTTAGAAAAGATCTCTTTTACCGATTGAACGTTTTACCAATTCACTTGGCTCCGCTTCGAGAGCGCAAGGAAGATATTCCTTTATTGGCAGCTCATTTTGCGAATAAGTTTGCTAAGCGACTCAAAAGAGAAGTGCCTAAGTTTGCTAGTGAAACATTGGAGCTCATGGCTCAATTTCCCTGGCCGGGCAACATTCGACAACTAGAAAACGTGATTGAACGCATCATGGTTATGGAAGAGGGAAGTGTGATCCATCCGGAACAGCTTCCTGATGAAATTTTGGAGTATGAAGAAGATCAGTTCATCGAACGCCAAGTGAAAAGTTTGGGCGGATTGAAGGAAAAAGTAAAAGATGCGACTCGTAAAATTGAGCGTCGAGCAATCGAAGATGCATTGACGGCAACTCAACAAAACGTCACGCAGGCCGCCCGTTTATTAAACTTAAGTCGCAAAGGGCTCCAATTAAAAATGAAAGAATTGGGAATTCGGGACTAAAATCTCCGAAAGTGCTGAATTGCCATCTGGAGTTTTCGTTCGTATTGCTCAATCGATATTTCTTTTGCGCCCAAGCGCTCTAAATGAGGAGTTAAAAACTGAACCTCTAAAAGAGAGAATTGCTGTTCATTCAAATGCTTCACTAAATAAAACAATGCTGCTTTTGAAGCATCTCGCTTCCGGGAGAACATGCTTTCAGCAAAAAAGGCGCCTCCAATTTGCACGCCATAAACTCCGCCTACTAACAGTCCCTGTTGCCAGACCTCGATGGAGTGCGCATGTCCCAAAACGTGAAGTTCAGTGTAAGCTCGGATGAATTCTTCATTGATCCATGTTTCTTCGCGTTCGGCACACCCTGCAATGACTGCATTGAAATCACGATTCAACGTAAAAGTGAAAGTGTTCTTATTTAACGTGCGTTGGAGGCTTCTGGAACAATGAAAGCTATCTAGGGGGAGAATGGCTCTTGGGTTCGGTTGGTACCACTCTATTTCATCTGTTTGAGGATTGGGCATAGGGAAATACCCGAGAGCATAAGCACGTAATAAATCTAAAGGCGGTGGAAGTTGTGTTGTCATAAGCTCCCAAGAAATCTAATTATAACATATTGTTTTTATTGAATAAATAACACGCGCTCATCACTTAGGCTGGCTTGGGGTATAGTTTCTCCAACGGGTTAGATTTTACACGCAACTATGAGAAATCGCATACGATTCCCGCTTTCCTGGCTGCTTGGCTTGGGCGCTGTCTGCAGTTTGGCAGGATATTTTTTATTGAGTGCTTCCGCTCGCACCTCTCCTTACTCTAAACGTGTGATTGCTCAGTCCTTACGAGCTTCCGTGACCCAAAATGAATTCCCAGCCACTGGGGAAATTCAAAAAGATGAACAAGCAACTCCCGGACGGTTTTTTTATACACTCAACTCCGAACTTCAGGAGTCTATGGAAAAGCAGTTCAAGGCGTTTCGCCCCGATTACGCGGCTTTTGTGGCGATTGATCCTGCAACGGGCGCTATCTTGTCTCTTTTGAGTTACACTCGAACGCCCAAGCAAATGGGGAATCTCACGTTACAAGCGAGTTTTCCTGCCGCTTCGGTTTTTAAGATTGTTACAGCCGCAGCTGCTGTGGATCGAAACAAAGCGAGCTCCGAGACGGTCATTTCATTTACTGGTTCTAACCACACCCTCTATCGGTCCAATTTAAAACCCCGAAAAATCAACGGTGGGTGAGAAAAATGCGTTTGAGAGATGCATTCGCCCAATCCGTGAATACGGTTTTTGGAAAATTGGGAATCTATACTGTCCCCAAAGAGGATTTAAATCATTATGCTGAGAAGTTTCAGTTCAACAAAGATATACCGGTGGATATCCCAGTTGAGCCGGGAACTTTTGAGTTTCTCGGGGAAGATCCCTATTCTTTGGCTGAAATAGCGAGTGGATTCAATCGTAATGTTTTGATGAGTCCTCTTCAGGGCGCCCTAATGGCGGGCGCCATCGCCAATGAGGGCGTGATGATGGAGCCTTTTTTGGTGCAAGCTTTTGAGCCACTAGATTCCAGTCGAGCCTATCAAGCAGAGCCGAGAGTGATAGCTCAAGTAGTAAGTCCTGAAGCTGCTCGAGAGCTGCGAACGATGATGCGAGATACTGTTCGGGTAGGGACCTCCAGAAAAAGTTTCAGGCCTCTTATGAGAAGAACTTCAAAACTTGATCTAGAAGTCGGGGGAAAAACTGGCTCACTGACTGGAAATCATCCCAAAGGCAAATATGATTGGTTTGTGGGGTATGCAAAAAGGGGGGATCGTAGTTTGGGGCTAGCTGTTTTAACAATCCATGAAGAAAAATGGACTGTGAAATCTTCTTATTTAGCGAGCAAAGCTATCGAACAGTATTTTGATTCCGAGATCAAAATGTCCAAAATGAGTAGAAAAAAGTAGGCAATATGGATGAACCATTTGAAAATGAGACGGCTGGTGGGGTTAAGACACTCGTTAAACCCTCCGAAAAAACAAAAACTCCGTCGCTTTTTAAAGTCATTATTCTCAACGATGATTTCACCCCTCAGGATTACGTCGTTCATATCCTGGAGCGGTTTTTTAAGAAGACCAAAGAACAGGCAACTGAGTTGATGCTCCAAGTGCACAAAAAAGGCATGGGAATTGCTGGAGTCTATCCGTTGGAAATAGCCGAAACCAAGACTTTTCAAGTGAATGAATATTCCAAAAGTCATCAGTACCCACTCAAGTGTGTGGTAGAAAAGGCCTAAACCATGATGAGGTTCACTCCTGAGTTAGAAAAAACCATCAGTAAGGCCATTCGATTGGCGACCGATCATCATAATGAGTATGTCACTTTAGAACACATTTTGCTGGCCGGGCTGGAAGATCCTGAAATCAGTGACATCATCGAAGGATGCTCCGGAGATAGAGAAATTCTGAAAACGCAGTTGAACGCTTTCATTCAAGAGCAATTAGATGTTTTTGAAGATTCTCATGTGTCTGATGGAACGCCCTTGCCCGCCAAATTAAGTGCTGCTGAAAAGGAACATAAGCCAATTTTGACTGTAGCATTTCACCGCGTGGTTCAAAGAGCTATTTTGCAAGTGGAGAGTGCAGGCAAAGCTATCGTGAGCACGGGAAATGTGCTGATTTCCATGCTTCGTGAAGAAGATTCTCATGCCGTTTTTTTTCTCCAACAACAGGGGATTACTCATTTTGAAGTGATCCGTTATTTTTCGCATGGGATCGATCGCTCTCGGGGAGATGAGACTGATGAATCGAGTGACGGGATGAGCGAGAGTGAGCCAGCTCAAAAGAAAAGAGCGGCATCAGATAAAACTAGTCCTCTCGAAGCATTCACAGTGAATTTGAATGATCGAGCTCAAAAAGGTTTGATCGATCCACTGATTGGCAGAGAAGATGTGTTAGAGCGAGTTGCTCAAGTCTTATCTCGCCGAACAAAGAACAATGTCTTGCTGGTTGGGGAGCCAGGCGTGGGAAAAACTGCCATAGCAGATGGACTCGCTCTTAAAATTGTCCAGGGATTGGTACCAGACAAGCTAAAATCAGCCACCGTTTATGCTCTGGATTTGGGGGCTCTGATTTCTGGCACTAAATATCGAGGAGATTTTGAAGGTCGGTTGAAATCTGTGGTGAAGGCCCTCGAGGAAATTCCTGGAAGTATTCTGTTTATTGACGAGATGCACACTTTGGTTGGGGCAGGAGCTACCGGGGGAGGTTCGGTAGATGCATCGAACTTGCTCAAACCGGCGCTTGCTCATCGGACGCTCACTTGTATCGGTACGACCACTTACAAAGAATACCGTTCTTATTTGGAAAAGGACCAAGCGCTTCTGAGACGTTTTCAAAAAATTGATGTTCGAGAACCTTCCCTTGAGGATACTTTAAAAATTTTGGAAGGACTCAAGCCGCGGTATGAAGATTTTCACCGAGTTCAATTCTCCCCAGAAATTCTGAAAGCTATTGGGGAACTTTCCAGTCGTTACATCCATTCTCGACCCTTACCCGATAAAGCGATAGATGTGATGGACGAAGTGGGGGCAAGGTTGCGGCTGAAGGCGGGAGGGGATGCTTACCTGCAGGCCACGCTAAAAGACGTTGAGAGCGTTGTTTCTTCGATAGCGCAAGTGCCCACCCAATCAGTATCCTCAGATGATAAAGAGCAATTAAAAAACCTGGAGACCGAATTAAAAACGGTGATTTTTGGACAGGATGCCGCCATTGAGAAATTGGTAGCAAGTATTAAGCTTTCAAGGGCAGGGTTGGGAAACCCCTTAAAGCCTATAGGCTGTTACTTGTTTATTGGACCGACTGGCGTGGGCAAAACAGAAGTGACGAAACAATTGGCTCGGCTTTTGGGGAATGAACTCATTCGCTTTGATATGAGCGAGTATATGGAAAAGCATGCCGTTTCGCGATTGGTGGGAGCGCCTCCTGGGTATGTGGGTTATGATGAAGGTGGACTGCTGACAGAGCGTGTTGCCAAAAGTCCCTATGCTGTTTTGCTCTTCGATGAAATGGAAAAAGCGCATCCAGATATTGCCAATATTTTACTTCAAGTGATGGATAACGGAAAACTGACGGATACCAATGGTAAAGTCGTAGATTTTCGAAATGTCATTTTGATCATGACTTCTAATGTTGGCTCCCGAGAAGTTGCAAAGCAGGGAATGGGGATTATGCCTCGAGCCACAGACGCGAGGGCAGAGAATGCTGTAAAAAATGCCTTCAGTCCGGAGTTCATTAATCGTCTGGATGCGATTGTTCCATTCAGCCAGCTGAGCAAGCCCATGGTGATGCGGGTAATTGATAAAACCTTAGGTGAAGTAGAAAAGACTCTTTCAGCTAAAAAGATTCAATTAGAGGTTTCTTCTGGCGCAAAGGAATTATTATTTGAAATTGGGTTTGATCCGAGTTTTGGAGCGCGTCCGATTGCTCGTGCCATCGACGAACACATCAAGAAAAAACTAGTCGATGAAATATTATTCGGCCAATTGGTGGAAGGTGGAACCGTTGTGGTTGACGCGAAGGGCGACCAAATTGAGTTGAAATTCGAGGGCCAAAAAGCCCGTTGACCTCATCGGGGGACTTAGTTACCACTCTAGTATGATCCAATCACTGCATATTCAAGGGCTAGCCATCATTGACGAACTGAACATTGATTTCAATTCAGGGTTCAATGTGATCACCGGTGAAACGGGTGCGGGTAAGTCCATTCTCATCCGCGCATTGTCATTTCTGTTGGGACATAAAGTTGGGGTCGATGTGATCCGTCGAGGTTTTGAGCATGCCTCAGTCACTGGGGAGTTCTTGCTTCGATCGGGACATGAAGTGCTGTCCTTTTTGGAGGAAAGAGGAATTCCCCTGGAGAAAGATGCTGAGGGAGCCTTAGTCATCGTTCGTCGGCAGATGAACCAGAAGGGCCGGTCGAGTGCTTGGATCAATGATGTTCCCGTGACCGGGCAAACCCTGAAGGAAATGGGCTTAGGGCTCGTGGATATTTTCGGTCAGCACGATAATCAGAAGCTGATGCGTCCGGAGTTCCATCTCTCCTATTTGGACCGCTTTTTGGAGGATCAGGACGTCCTGATTCGCTTTCAAGAGCAGTACAAAATATGTTCTGGATTATTTAGACGCGTTTCAGATGTTCTGGAGAAGTGTGGCGAGGGGCGTAAAGATTTAGATTATCAAATATTCCGTCTTCAGGAGCTCCAAGAGTTCGAACCAGGTCATGAAGATTTTTCTCGTATCAGCGACTTAATAGAGAACTCAAAGCACTCGCTACTACTCAAAGAAAGTCTCTCTTCTATTTTAGACGGCTTTGATACCGAAGCTTCTCCGGTGAATCGTTCGGTCTGGGATGTCGCTAAAAAATTAGGGCGTCTGGCAGAGAAAGTTTCAATCCAGGAGTTGGAGCCCTTGAGAGCTCAAGCCGAAACCGTAGCCTCAGAATTAGATGCTTTAAGTTTTGGACTCAATCGGCTGCTTAATCAAGTCGACGTGGACGAGTCGGCTGTAGAATCAGCTCAAAAAAGACTGTTCGGGTATCAAGAGCTCTTTAGAAAACATGGCGTGAGGGATATTGAGCAGTTACTCGTTGAATATTCTCATTTGAAACAAACGTGCGTTAGCAAGGAAGAGATGGCGCTTCAATTACTAGGGACTCTCAAAGAGTTATCACAAGAAGCACAAAAGCTCCAAAATATGGCTCGTGAGCTCTCAACACTTCGAAAAAAAGCAGGCCATCGCATCAAAAAATCGGTGGAAGCAGAACTTGCAGAGTTAGCGATGCCGGGCGCTGTGTTTGATGTGGCGTGGGAGGATACGGAAGCTAAAACGTGGATGCTGGATTGCACTTTTTTTGAAGATGAGACGTTGGAGCAGTTGTCCAAGAATATTGCCGAGCGTTTGGAGATGATTGGAGCGGCCGGGTATGAGAGTGCGGAATTTTTATTGGCATCTAATCCCGGAGAACCAGTTTTGCCATTAATGAAAGTGGCCTCCGGAGGGGAACTTTCTCGGATCATGCTAGCATTAAAGAAGGCATTGGTCGTAGATGCAGATACTTGTGTTTTAGTTTTTGATGAGATCGACACGGGAATTTCCGGACGCGTTGCAGATGTCGTGGGAAAGAAAATGAGAGGCTTAGCAGAAACCTTTCAAGTCGTGTGTATTTCCCATTTGCCTCAAGTTGCCGTTTACGCCGATACTCACTTTCTTGTTAAGAAGCAGGCAAAAAAACGTTCTTCTCAGGATGCCACCGAGCGGACTGAATCTACTCTCGTGAAGCTAACTCGAGAAGAAAGTACGGCTGAAATTGCTCGGTTGCTCAGCGGTTCCGAAGTTTCCAAGGCGGGGCTTGCCAACGCGCAAGCACTCATGGAAAAGGCCAGGAAAATGAGCAAGTCTCCTGCGTCTGCTGGAAAGCGGGCCCGGATTTAATGCGCAAGTTCCAAAAATTGATTCTCTTCATGGTTTTTGCTTGCTCGCTCTCTTGGCCCCACTCTGAACCCTTTACGTATCGATGTGAAAAAAAAGATCAAACAGAGATGTTGGTGGCATTTAAAAACGATGGTGCCCATGTCCAAGTTTTTAATGCTCAGGGAGTTTTAGCTCAAAAACACGTTCTACCCTTTTATCTCAGTCTTTTGGATCCACCACGGGAGCCCATCCAGTATTTTTATTCCAATTCCGGGTTTGAAATACGGGAGCAATTTGTAAGGGACGCGAAGCCTCAGCAGTTTCGTTTAAGTTTTGTGCAGGGGGGAGCTCTGCAAAAAGGCTGGAAATGCAAATATCATGGTGCTGGAGTTCAAGTCGTCACCCTTGAGAATGATTGGGATAGCGTTTCGGGAGATCGTCTGTGGCTGCTTCGAGCTGTGAAAGGGGTCAGCTCATTGAAACAATTAAGTTCGGAATCTCGCGGAATGATTGCTCAGTTAGTGGAGCGCTATGCTGGGATCCAGAAGCAAGCGGATCCCGTTTTTTTTAAAAAACTCACTTTAGCCGCTGGGGAGCCCCTGCTGTACCTTTCTCCCGAAATGGCTCAAGATCTGGTACAGAAGTTTTCGGTGCCGGGAAAAGAGACCTGGAAGCTGATGTTAGAGATTTTGTCATTTGACCAGTTTGCGCCTATGCAGAGGTGGATCTTTTGGGCTCAGTTAGCTGGAGCTCCTAATAATGAAGCGCTTCGTATAGCGCTCACCCAGTTCACGCAGTCTCCACTCTTCAAAGATTCTAATATGAAAAAGTTTTTTCAAAAGGAAACTAGAGACACCTTCCGAAAAATATCTTCTGAGCAAATGCAGCAGATCCTAAGTGGGGGACTGGATCGGATTAGCAAGGAATTCGCTGAAAAGTTGTGGAACGAAAGAAATCAATGATGGATTATTCGCCTACTAAATCTTCGACTTCTTGCTCGGTGTACCCTTTTTGATTTTTTCCAGGAACTTTCCTGCTTTCTTCTCCTGAACTTCCGCTTCGGCGATTATTTGCCGCTGGAGTTCTGCTTGAACTCTGGCCTTTGGATTCTGGCGGGGGCGCCTCGGATAGGCTTCCGGATTCCTCGGC
>RFNT01000040.1 GCA_009927045.1 bacterium
CACACCCCAGAAGCCCCCCGCCTCCGAATAAACTTCCACCTGATAATGCGGCCCCTCCACACAGTGAGGGCGCTCCGGAGTACCCAGAAGGCATCCACTGCATGGGACTGCTATAAGCATAAGGATTCCAGGCCCCCATCCCATAAGGATAACTCCCGGAGCCAGTTCCGTAAGAAGGATAAAAATAACTCGGATAAGTCGAGGGAGCGGGAGTACTGCTTCGAGGAGTCAGTTGCGGAGGATAACTGATCGGTTTGTCATATCCCCATGAAGCCCGAGCAGGCATCACCAAAGTAATTCTCAAACTGGGATAACCCAGGGTTCCTCCCAATGAAGGAGATGAACACAGGAGACTACTGGGAAATATCATATCACCACAGCTCCAGGCGGGAGATGCCATGCCTAGAACAACCAGTACCCCTAGAAACACTAGTCGATGACTTTTTAAACTGATCATAGTCCTCACCCTACTTTTGAATACTTAAGCAGAAAGCAAGGAGGATGCCAGGCAACCGCGCCTCAAAAAGGATGCGCATTCAGTATGCATACAACTAACTCGTGAAATACTGTCAGAAAGGTATCCAATTAAGGACGATTCAATCGATATAAAATAGCAGTGCCTTCAAGGGTCAAGTCGGGAAGTAAATGAGTCACCGAACGCAGCTTCGGATGAAAGAGAGAGGCCAAGCCGCCCGTCAATGCGATTTCGCACGAGGCTCCCACTTCTTTTTGCAATCGGTCCAACAAGCCATCAATCGCATCACAGTATCCAAAAAGAACCCCGCTTTGAATGCAAGTGACGGTGTTTTTACCAATCACCTTCTCCGGAAAGGCAACATCAATCAACGGCAACAGAGACGTTTTAGTGCTTAAAGCTTCAGCTCCCATTTTGACTCCTGGGAGAATGATCCCCCCTTGATACTCGCGTTGATGAGTGATCACATCAAAAGTGGTGGCAGTTCCTAAATCCACAACAATAGCGGGCAGCTTTAAATGATGAACGGCATAGGCCGTATTGGCTATTCGATCGGCTCCCACTTCATCGGGAGTTTCTACTTTCATCGAAAATCCTAATTGAATATGAGATGACAAACAGAAAGGCTCTTGTTTGAGATACCGCTGACAGAAGAGTTTAAATTGTTTTTCCGCTGGGGGCACCACGGAACAAATCGCTACCCCCTTACAAGCCTGAGGGTCCAGGCCTTGGTGACTTAATAAAGGAAATAAAAAACTGGCATATTCATCAGGGGTTCTTGAAAGTTGGTTTCTGCCCGCCAGTGCGCAATCAGTCGTTCCCTTTCAACACACCGAAAGAAGTTTGACTGTTTCCAATGTCTAATACCAACAACATGTGAGTTCGCCACTGAGTATTTCCATTTTATCTGCCTGACCAACATCCACCAGAAGTCCTCCGCGATCGCTGATCCCCCACAGGATCCCAGTCACTGTGCTGCCTTTGGGCTCAACTCCTTGAACCTCAATTTTTTTTCCTAGCATGCCGCAGTTTTTCTCCCAGAGTGCTTGAATTGGGGCAAATCCTTTTTCCTGGTAGAAGCGGTAGAGATTGAAGAGCTTCGCTTGAAATACACTGAAGACCTCCTCGATATCCGTGGCTTCACCCTCCAGCAAAATACTGAGCGAGGTTGCTTTGAATTGTTTTTGCTGGAATTCGTTCAACTGAGCAGCAGTCACATTAACATTTAGGCCCACCCCGATGACTCCTCCATAAAACTTTTCATCTCCAAAGGCCTCCGACAAAATACCCGCTACTTTCTGGTTATTGACCAGAACGTCATTGGGCCACTTTAAGGATATGTGGTGGCTTTTAGGCAAGAATTGCTGGAGTGTTTGAACTACGGCGACTCCCACTAAGAAAGGAAGATCTGTGATCCGTCGAATCGTCAGTGGGTAGAGAATGACCGAGACGTAGAATCCTCCTCGGGGTGAAAGCCATGAACGTCCCAAGCGCCCTTTTCCCCGGGTTTGCTCCTTTGCGAAAACTACCGTGCCCTCGGGTGCGCCTTTTAAAGCAAGTTGTTTCAACTGGTCGTTGGTGGAATCCACACAATCATAACGATGGACAACGGGCTTAAACTGAACAGGGATCATAACCGGTACTGCTGGCTATCCGATGATTCTTCCTCTTGTTGTTTTAGAAGTTGGTCTAAGCGTTCTTGAACTAAGCGTTCGACCATGGGAGGTAAAAGCCGAGAGAGTACTTTTTCTACCATCTCTGATAAATTCTGGCTCTCCAGCTGCTGCTGAACCTGGTTCTCCAAAAGAGACTTATAAGCAAGAGATTCTTCCGTTCTCAAAATTTCCGAGGGCATTTCATTATCTGTTGAAGATGTTTCTTTGGATCGGACTTCATCCGTTGCCATCGGACTGCCCCACAATTCGCTAATCGATTCCGTGCTTGCAGCAGGTTGGCTCAATGTTTCGGCGGTGGGAGGCGCCTCCCATAGGCTTTCAAGCCGTTCTCTAGAGGTTAAACTTTGTTGGATATGACTGATGGTCACGTCTTCTTTTTCTGAATCCTCAAATAATTGGTTCAAATCCTGCCCCCCCTGCAAGGGCATGGTCTGGGATCCCAAAACGGAAGCAACCATATCTTCTAAGGCTTGTGGAGTGAACGGCTTCTGCAAGATACCTTGATAGTGTTTGGCTTCTCGAACTTCCCCCGAAGCTAATAAAACGATGGGAGGCACTTGACCATTTCTTCCTAACCAAGCTTCCACTTCTTTCGGAAATCTCTGCCACTCGACTCCTTGTGCACGGTCGCTGACCAAGATCAGTTGTGGATTTTGCTCGAGGATCATTTTTTTTGCTTCCTCTTTATTCCCTGCATAGAGACCCGAATACTTAGATTTATCCAAGCTCAAAGCGACGATTTTTTGAACCGTGATCCCACTATCTATAAGGAGTATTTTTTGATCCATTACGCAAAAGTATACCAAGGCTGATCTGATTTGAAACTCAAAAGTTGTTTAGATTTCTCTCATCTTGTCAGGAACTTAAATCTATTTGTCTCGGCGCTGACTCGATGCGTTTTTAAAAAATGAAAATTTTTTCAAATTTCCCTCAATCTTTTTTCATGATCTGTCGAAGAACTCTGTGAGTGAAGTAATCACTTCATTCAAAAAGAAAGAATGACTCTCTCGGAAGTAAGACTTCCCAGCTCCTAAGGATAGGGGCTAGCACCTAAAGAGGTGGAGATATCAACGGAGGATGTATGGGTCTTCGAATCAATACTAATGTAAACTCCCTCACGGCTCAGCACCGTTTAGAGGGCCATCGAGAAAATCTGGAACAGACGTCAAACCGATTGGCGAGTGGTTCAAGAATCATTCGAGCCATGGATGATGCGGCTGGTTTAGCCATTTCAGAAAACCTCCGGGCCACTGTAAGAGCTACGGGCCAGAATATTAAGAACGCTAAAGAAGGGTTCCTACTCTTGCAAACTGCGGATGGTAATCTAAATGAAATTACCAATATCGTGGTTCGCATGAAAGAATTAGCCACCCAAGCGGCTTCTGATACCAACGGTGACAAAGAAAGAGCTTATTTGGACGCGGAGTACCAAGAGCTAAAAGCTGAAATCAACCGTATCTCAGCCTCCACTGTTTATAACGGGCGTCCCCTGCTCAACGGGCAAGGCGGCATCATTGATATCCAAGTGGGTGGTAAAAACACGGATGGCGTCGACCGCATCACAGTGGCCAGCGACTTTCATGTCGACTTAGAAAGTTTAGGAATGGACAGCTTCAGTATTGCAAGTGCTGAAGGAGCTCGTGAAGCTTTAGAACCGACAGATTCCGCATTAGACAAGATCGCCTCCGTCCGCGGGGCTATCGGCGCAGGCGAATCTCGTCTGAATTCTACTATCAACAATCTCATGCACTACGAGGAAAATACCTCGGCCGCATTCTCGAAAATTCGAGACGCTGACATTGCTTTTGAGACTGCACAGCTGACAAAGTCGAATATTCTTTCACAAGCCGGTGTTTCCGTGCTTGCTCAAGCGAATTCAGCTCCGCAGCTGGCTTTAAAACTCCTGGGATAAAACTCAAATCGAACCTTCCCAGGAGTACTACAGCCCCGATCCGAAGCGCCTTAGCGACGCTTGGACTTTTTGCGTGTAGATTTTTTTGCTTTTTTCGTTGTCTTGCGTTTTGCTTTAGTTGCTTTTTTTGCTTTTTTCTTAGCCATTGTTTCCCCCATTTTTTGGTGGTTGATTCCCTCCGATTTTCCCAAAGAAAGACCGGATTGCATTTAGTTTGACGCAATTTATTTTGAGGATCAAGTAATTTAGTGCGCCACCCCAATTTTTTTCTCCTTATTAATTACGTCGAAAATGAAAAATACTTCATTTTTTTGTCAGAAGAACGAAGTTCAATCATTGTTGTTCATCCACCACAATAGTCACTGTAAAAAACAAAAGCTCCCAATTGCCTTTCGTTTTTAGTCTTGTTACGCTCCTCAGCGTTAAAAACTTTGTTAGTTTTGAGTAAGTTAGGAGGAACCGTGATACCGAGTGATAGCGTCGTTATGACGTCCGTGGATGAAGTACTCAGTTGGGGGCGCAGAAACTCGTTATGGCCCCTCACCTTCGGTCTAGCGTGTTGTGCGATTGAAATGATGGCTACCGGAGCATCCGATTACGATTTAGAGCGCTTTGGTTGCGGCGTATTTCGCGCTACTCCCCGACAAGCAGATTTGATGATTGTTGCTGGAACGGTGACATTAAAAATGGCATCGAGGATCCGCACTCTGTATGAACAAATGCCCGAGCCCAAATGGGTTATTTCCATGGGGAGTTGTTCCAACAAAGGCGGCCCCTATTGGCACGAGGGTTACCACGTATTGAAAGGAGTGGATCGTATCGTCCCTGTAGATGTTTATGTTCCAGGGTGCCCTCCTCGCCCCGAAACTCTTTTAGAAGCCGTGATGATGCTTCAAAAGAAAATTCGAGTGCAGGAATCCTCCATGGGGCTTCTTGGCGCTTTGAGGAAACCAGCATGACCTTTCAAGACGTACAAAACAAGCTCCAATCTCAATTGAGTTCCAGCATTTTGGGGGTTGAAGATGTAAAGCCTGATCCATCTCTCAAAATAGCCCCTCGGGATATTGTCACCGTTGTGCAGTTCATGAAGGATCACCTTCAATTTGAGACTTTGGGGGATTTATGTGGGGTTGATTATCCCGCTCAATCCTCTTTTTGTGTGGTTTATCATCTCCAGTCTTACACCCATAAAATGGTGGTGCGTTTAAAATGTTACTTACCGCGGGAAGACGGAGCCGAAATGCCCTCCCTCACCTCTATTTTTAAAGCGGCCAACTGGTTAGAACGCGAAGTTTTTGACATGATTGGGGTTAGGTTCACAGGGCACCCTGAGATGAGACGGATCCTTTGTCCGGAAGATTGGCAAGGTCACCCTTTGAGGAAGGATTATGTCACTCCCGATTACTACAATGGCATGCCTGTGCCTTTATTTTTTGAAGATCAGACGACTGTGACATCCGGAGAAACACACTCATGAGCATTTCCCAAGAGTTAGTAGAGGGTCGGTTGAGCCAAACCACTGAAAATTTGAGAACTGACGAGCTTTTACTCAACATGGGGCCCCAACATCCAAGCACTCACGGGGTTTTACGGGTCGTTGTTACTACTGACGGAGAAATCGTCAGAGCTGCCAAACCCGAAATTGGCTATCTTCATAGGTGCTTTGAGAAGCACTCGGAAAATGTCGACTACATGGGCGTTGCTCCTTACGTGGACCGCTTGGACTACCTGGCCTCCATGAATAATTCCATGGGTTGGGCGATCGCGGTGGAGCGTATGGTGGGAATCGAAGTGCCTCGTCGTGCTGAATTTATTCGAGTGATCGTGGCGGAGCTTCAGAGAATAGCGAGCCATTTGCTATTTTTTGGGACGTACGGCCTCGACATGGGCGCGTTCACAGCATTTCTCTACGCTTTTCGGGAACGTGAGAAGATATTGGACATCTTTGAAATGATCAGTGGAGCTCGGTTGCTCTACAATTATATGTGGGTAGGTGGTGTTTCCCGAGATATGAGTCCAGAAGCAGTGACTCGAATTAAAGAGTTTATTGATTATTTTGAGCCCAAAATCGATGAGTACAACACACTCCTATCTTTTAATAAGATTTTCACTGAGCGTACGAAAAGTGTAGGAATCGTGGACGAGGCTACTTGTCACACTTACGGTCTTACCGGCGTCATGTTACGTGGATGTGGCGTGCGATGGGATTTGAGGAAAGATCTTCCTTACTCCATTTACAATGAAGTTGAATTTGATGTTCCCGTTGGCAGTGGCCAAATGGGAACCTTAGGAGATTGCTGGGATAGATACTTTGTTCGGATGCAAGAAATGAGGGAAAGTGTGCGAATCATTCGACAACTGATTGATCGCATCCCTTCGGGTCCTCACCGCGGCAAAGTTGGAAAAGTAGTTAAAGTCCCTGCTGGTGAAAGTTTCACCCGCACTGAATGTCCTCGCGGAGAACTGGCTTTCTATATCATCAGCGATGGTTCTGCCAAACCGTACCGAGTGCGGTGTAAGAGTCCCTGCTTTTTGAATATCAGCACCTTAAACGAAATCACTGAAGGCGTGATGGTGGCAGATTTGATTGCCACGATTGGCAGCTTAGACATCGTATTAGGAGAAGTAGACCGATGACTTTCCGGGATTATTTAGATGTTTTAAAGGATATTGTTGTTAGCACTGCCAAAGGAATGGCAATTACTTTGAGAACTTTTTTCAAAGTGACCACAAAAGGGGCCATTACAATTCAGTATCCCGAAGTGCGAGACCAAATTCCTTTGGGCTCTCGGGGTCTTTTGTTCAATGATGTTGAAGATTGTATCTCCTGCAAACAGTGTGCAGCTGCATGTCCAGTAGATTGCATCCATATTGAAGCAGATAAAAAAGATACGGCGGGCACCCCAGATTTCACTAAGGGCGGAGTAAGAAAAACGCTCGACCTGAAAAAATTTGATATCGATATTTCCTTATGCTGCTACTGCGGTCTGTGCAGTGCAGCTTGCCCTACCGATTGTTTGTATCACACTAAGGAGTATGAATACTCAGTTTATGAGCGTGACAAACACATCATGGACTATCTCAATTACCAGCGCTGAGGAAGCGTGATAGCTCTCAAGCACAGAGTAGTGAATTGGCTTCGAGCGCGCTTATCTTCCCCCCCGCCGATTATTACGGAAGCATCGCAACTCAAAACTATAGCAGCCCACTATCCCCAGACGTGGGAGTTGTTAGGCGATAAATATCACTTGAAGCGGGACCAAACGGGAGATGAAGACACGCTAAGTTCGTTATGTAAAAAATTTGATCTCCCCCCGGCCCAAATCATCTTCATGGAAATTCAACTGTATCACTTGAACCATCAGATTGAGCACATCTCCGCAGCGGAGGCCCATCACTTGATGCGGCAAAATCCTTCGTTGTTAATTTTAGATGTCAGAGAAGCTTGGGAGCGCCAGTATGGTTCACTTCCTCAGGCACAAACTCTTGATATGACTTTATTGAAAACACTCAAAGATCACTGGCCTAAAGAACAGCCCATTCTTATATATTGTCATTTTGGCGTACGGAGTCTGGATTGCGCTAGCTACTTAGTCAAAGAAGGGTTCACACAGATTTCGGTGATTCAAGGTGGAATAGACGCTTGGTCCATTCAAGTAGACCCAACCCTCCCCCGATATTCTGGAGCTTATTGCTAATTTTTTAAATTAAGCGTGTGTAGCTTGATGAACGGCTTGGCTCAAACGAGCAATCTTACGGGCAGCCGTTTCTCGTTTGATAATTTTTTTCTGGGCCGCAGTCATCAATGTCTTTTGGACATGATTGAGTAAGGGGATCAGCTTTTTCGATAAATCAGCTTTGCTTCCTGCTTTTTCAGTCAGCGCGCTTCGGAGATTTTTCACGGAAGTTTTTACCTGTGAAAGAGCTGCTCGGTTACGGCCTTGTCGCTTCAGTGCTTGTCGCGCTGCTTTGAGTGCTGATTTGTGACGAACGGTTTTTTTAGCTGCCATGAATTCTCCCTCAATTGAGCGCCCCAACCTATTGAGTTTCTAGAAGATTGTCAAACAATTCACTCGCTCTATTCGCGTGAGCAAATTAAACAGGTGTTGAGATCTTCAACAAATCACACAAACCCTCAAGGGGTGTACACCTTGTGAACACTCATTAAGCACTTGAAAGCACAACACTTTTTAATCGGCTTCCCGTATTCTCTCGGTCTCTTTCTGGCCTTCCCCTTGCACTCTTTTGGCGTATGCGAACTTTTGGGCACTTATTTCTAATGCTATTTTCAGCGCTTCAGTTCATAGGAACGCTGAACTTACGAGCAGAAGAAACTCCTGCAGCCAATCCCGCTATGGCCGCAGCCCCAGCTCAAAATGCTGACCGCAAAGAAAAAGGAAATGGCGCCAGCGCGATGGCCCTAGCTGCCTCTGCCATGCAACAAGTGATGTGCATGAAAATGATGGCGGATGCCGCACGAGAAAATGACAGTGAAAAAATGGCAATGGCTTCAATGATGTGTGCCCAAGCAGCCGCAAATGCCGCAAATGCCGCTCAAAATAAAGAGGGGGCTTCTAAAAGCACTTCTCCCCCACAAATGGCTGCCATGCCCACTTTTGAGAAATCAAAAATTGAAACAGAGCCTAAACCGGATAATTTTCAAATTGATGCCCCTGAAAATGAAAATAGGGCAGTAACCACCGCAACGACATCCAATTCACCGAACATAGCGGGCGCAACTCCTAATGCTGAGAACGGAACCGTGTTTAACGAAGATAAGAATTTTAAATCGAACCTAAATTCTCTCAGCTTGGAAAACGCAAAACCCTCTGGAACTAGCAATATTGCAGTGACTGAAGGGTCAGGAACCGGGTCCGGGCTCCCCTCCAATAACTTAGGCTCTCTAGGAACCTCAGGAACGAACGCAACCGCTTCTAACGGGCTCAGCGTCCAATCCAATAGCTCTGAGGATCTTAAATCGGACAAAAACAAAAAGAGCGTGGGGAAGACCAACTCGGGAGATGCCTCTGGATTCTCCTCTGGAGGAGATGCTTCTGGTTTAGATGACATGATGGCTCGCATGATGGGTGGTAATACGTCACCAGGTATGTTCTCTGCGGGTGCCGGAGGCGGTCTGATTGATCTTGCTTATGGTCTGCAAACCCCCGGAAAAAAAATGCGCAATATCTTTGAATTTGCCTCTGATGAATATCTAAAAGCAAAGCGAAACGGGGCAGCTTTAAATAGGAAAAACCCAACGGCTCATAGCCCCTCACGTGCACTGGCCTCTCAACCTTCGTTTTAAAAAGAGAAAGCCACGTTCCAATAATAAGAAGCATCTTGCTGAGCCTTCAATGGCTGCGTAGAAGAAACAGACGTCGCCACACTAGGAGACAATTGTTTTGAAATACTGGTTTGGAGCGTTTGAGCGCTCAAGGGCATAGAAACTGAAGCTCGTCCCAGTTCTGGTCCTAAATCAGAGCTGACCGTCATCAAAGCACTGTGGGCATCTCCTGGATTGGCCAAAAATCCATTTTTATAAACTCCCACGTCAACGGCCCCTCCCACCACTTCAATTCGGGACGAATCGGAAATCACATCGTATCCCATGCGCAACTGAGCGGCAGGCTTTCCTTCTTCTGAAGAAGCCACTGGCACTGAAACGTTCTGAACTGCTTCCAAGGCCCCCTGTGCTTTTGCAATCAAAGGAGACTGGTTTAAAGATTTGAGAGTTTCGCGAACACCTTGATCCACCCGCATACGTAAAACTTGTTTAGCAAGCTGTTGCCGAGCTTGCCAGTCGTACGTGGGGTTACCCGATGCAACTGAATTACTGATGAACTCTCCTCGCCATGAAGACGAACGGAAAGGCAAATTCTGATCATGCTGCTGAAATTGGTCTTGATAGATCAGAGCAATCTGCGCATCTGTATTCCCAAAGTAGGTCTGGTAAACTTGATCGATCGCTTGCTCAGGGGCTTGTTTGGTAACCAATTGCTCAGCATTGCTATAGAAAAGAACCGATTGCTGATAAGGCTTTTTGGCAAGAGGAGACGGAGCTCCCCACAACGAACAGGGAGCAAGTAACAAAATTAAAATTTTAAGCGTGTGAGCCAAAACGGACATCCTTTCAGCAAACGCACCACCCACCCATCTCTCAGCAAACTTGACCGGTTCTTAAAGCAAGAAGTCTGCCAATTCTGTTGATAATCCGTATAAGCCCAAAATGTCACTTTGGGAGAAACTGTCTAAGAAGTAGACAAAACCGACGGGGACCAGCACCCACAGGGAGCAATCTATCATAAACTATTGTTTTTATTCGGTTTTATTGCATCACTGGAAGTGACTAACTTTTAAACACTTTGTCGACTTTTTTGACAGCCCCTTGGGAGACAAGCGCTCAAAAAAGTACATGAATTTCTCTCAAGGGACTGTTAGATCAGAACGGTTTACAGTGCCTGGATGGTGGAATTGGTAGACGCGCTGGACTCAAAATCCAGTGGGGGCAACCCCGTGAGAGTTCGATTCTCTCTCCAGGCACCATA
>RFNT01000045.1 GCA_009927045.1 bacterium
AACGGCTACAAATCCAAGTGACCATAATTTATCGAATGGGAGTACCACGATCACCCCAGGAAATACCGAGCGCGTTTTCACATTTAGCGTTGTTAATGATTCTGTCGCAGAGCCCAATGAAACAGTGATCATGACAATTGGAGCTCCCACCAACGCCACTTTGGGGTCACCTTCTGTGCATACCGTTACAATCACTGACAACGATCGACGCTTTGATCTCGATCAAGTAAAGCTCTGGCTGGATGCAGGCGAGGGAATTGAAAAAAATCTAGTAGGAAGGATTCAGAAATGGTCACCTCGATTCTTGAATCCCTTTGAAACGAATTGGAGTGAACCAGTTGGAGCTCTCTGGTTGAGTACTTTTTGGAAGCGCTTGCCGGGAGTTCGAGGGATTTCGTTCGATTGGCTGGAGCACCCAAATCATTTGGATCAAGCCTTTACGGTATATCGGGAAGTAGGCGAGGGAGGAGCTTCTTCTCCCCAAGCCCTCAATTTGCCCGTCAGTGAATTGCCCTTCTGGTGGAGAGACGGAAGGAAAGATCTTGCTGAGATGCTTTGGACTACGGATCAAACATCCAAAAAAGATGTCATAGAAATTGAGAAATATTTAGCTGAAAAATATTCAGTAGACTGGGAAACCTTTCATACACATTAGAGATGAAGCGATTTAATTTTCATTGGATAGTGGGTGGTCTTGCTGCAATCTGGAGCCTTCAGGGCTTTGGAGCGCGAGTGCTGACCCTTCCTGGGGGACTCATGTTCCCTGCTTTTTCCTCCTCTGGATTAGTGAATGCTTCTGCACTTGCCATGGACTGGCGGGCTGAAGTGAAAGCCCTTTATGCACCCCCAATGGATGAGACGTACCCGCATGCCTACTCAGGTTCAGTAGGCTATTCCAGCGGACAGATTGGTTTGAATGGGGGCTATCTGGGAAGTCTTCAGGAAAACACGGCTTTTAACAGCGCTTTTCTTGCAGGTGCTTTCCGCTTTAAACGGTTAGCAGTGGGGGCCTCCCTCAGAAAGCCGGAGTTTAGAAATGAGGATCCCATAGCGACTGACTTGTCTGCTAGTTTTGCTCTGAGTTATCGAATCCGATTAGGGGCGTCGCTGTACAGTATAGGAAATGAGCCGCAATTGGGTGTGGGCATTGGCCTAGGACGACCTCAGCAATTGACTTTGGCTGCGGATCTTCTATTTCCAGTCGACCCTCAAGGCAATGGCATTTCAGATCAGTACGCCATCGGGATTTCAATGACTCGTACTTTTGAGAGTGTGGCTTATTCGGCAGGTTTAAAATTCAATCGACAACAAGATGGTTTTGTTAACGAGAGCACTTTTGAAGGAAATCTAGGCTTGGCTTTTGTGCTCAATCGACACATGAATTTTACAACCCTGTATCATAGCAATCCTCATACAATCACTTTCGGACTAGCCTGGGTGTGGACACCTCCGGCAGAGAAATATATTCGAGAATTCCAAGGACAGAATCGAAAAACAATTTGGGACTAGAGTTGAATTTCCTTTACCTGAGCTGCTAGCCGCAAGGGCGCTGCGGTTGCTTTCTTAATAGCTTCAATACTCACACCCGGGGCATACTCTAAAAGCTCAAATCCCTGAGAAGTAACATCAATCACCGCTAATTCAGTCACAATCCGCTTCACCACTCCTACTCCAGTCAAAGGAAGCTGACATTGAGTGAGCAACTTACTTTCTCCACCTTTTTTAGAAACATGTTGCATAGCTACGATCAGGCGGCTCCCGGATGCGACTAAATCCATCGCTCCTCCCATTCCTTTCACCATTTTTCCGGGAATGATCCAGTTGGCAATATTTCCCTTTTCATCCACTTCCATGGCGCCCATCACGGTGAGATCGACGTGGCCGCCTCGAATCATGGCAAAAGACTGAGAGCTTGAAAAAAAAGAAGATCCAGGAAGGGTAGTGACTGTTTCCTTTCCCGCGTTGATTAAATCGGGATCTACTTCATTTTCCCAAGGATAAGGGCCAACGCCCAGAAGACCATTCTCACTTTGCAAAATCACTTGAATTCCAGGAGGAATATAATTTGCGACTAAAGTGGGGATGCCGATTCCCAAATTGACGTAAAAGCCATCCTGGAGCTCTAAGGCAATTCGTTGCGCAATTTGTTCTCGTGTCAGTGCCATAATTAAGAAGTGCGTACCATGCGTCTTTCAATTCGTTTTTGATAACCGATTCCCTGAAAAAGAGTCTTGATATAGATCCCTGGAACGTGAATTTGATTCGGATCCAATTGCCCAGCCGGAACCAGCTCTTCTACTTCTGCAATGGTGTGATAGCTGGCAGTAGCAATATCTGGATTGAAATTTCTTGCTGTTGCTCTAAAAATCAAATTGCCCGCGGTATCTCCTTTCCAAGCTTTAACAATCGCAAAATCAGCAAATAAAGACCGCTCCAGGATAAAGTGTCTGCCATTGAACTCTCGGGTTTCTTTACCTTCAGCGATTTGAGTGCCAAATCCTGTGGCCGTGTAGAATGCAGGAATTCCGGCACCCCCCGCACGAAGTTTTTCCGCTAAAGTTCCCTGTGGGGTCAACTCGAGTTGGAGTTCG
>RFNT01000172.1 GCA_009927045.1 bacterium
TGAATCAAGTCTTTGGCAGTTCCGACTTCTGGACGGAACTTTACTTAGGAAGCGGCGGCAGCTGCCGGTACAACCATACAGGGGGCGCAGGCGGCGGTGCGATTAAAATTGTAGCAAGCTCATTCTCTAATAGCGGCACCATCCGAGCAAACGGCGCAGATGGGGGCTATCCCTCCTACTGGGGTGGGCGACACGCAGGGAGCGGTGGCACTCTCATCATTGATGCTTATACTTTTGATAACCAGGGAACACTACAAACGAATGGTGGCAGTGGCGGGGGCTTTGGAAGAATTGGAGTCTTCTATACAGAGGACTATCTCGAAGAGGGCACTATATCGCCTGAAATCACTTGTGATGGCGTTTCACCTGAGCCTATTTGTGCGAATTAAAAGCATTGACTCTGCTCGATGCGCCTTCCGATAATAGGAGAGTGCTCCAATCAAAAAAAAAGCTCTCCATTGTTCTCTGCATCGCTGTTGGTTTTGGAATTTACTTTTTTTTCAATCCTCCGATTTTTTCTCGCCTCTTATGGCAGCCGAATAAGGTAGTAGCCACGGTTGGAAAGTCGCGGGTTATAGGCCGCGATATTCTCCTTCGCATGCGAGCGATGAGAATCATCGATCCTAACCCCACCGAGCAGAAAGCAACCGATCAATTGATACGAGGCTATGAATTCCATCAAATTCTGAAACAACAAAAAGGCGAACGGATCGATCAGATCCTGCAATTGGAAATTGAGAAGTTGGATCAGTCGGCTACTCAGGATTGGAAACGGGCCAAAAGGTTTTTTGGAAATGATGCAGATTCAATGAAACGCATCTTAGTGATTCCGAATGTGATAGATAAACTGATTTTCTCGGAGGGCTATTTAAAAGATGCGGACTTTCATGCGCGGGAATACGCGGAAGCAGCAGCTTTCCACAAACAAGCCTCTCGCGAACCTCACCGCTTAAAAAATCTTGCTGCTCAGAGAAAGAAGGATTTTTTTGAAGGTACTTTTAGTGATTCTAAGGGTCTCTCATGGAACCCCACAAAAAAACTAGAAACTACCAAGCTCCCTGATGGCCTTTTAATCACTCAGCAGTGGAATCGTGATTTTTTTAAAGAACTCAAAGCGGGTCAAATCGCCCCGGAACTGATTGATCAAGGGTCCCTATGGTTGGTGGTAAAAAAAGGGGGCATGGATCCCAAACACCCCGATACTTACGCTCTAGAAACCGTAGTCTTTCCCAAAAAGCCCTTCCTCAAGTGGCTCGAAGAAAACCGCGCAAAAATCCCCACCAAAAGGTACGGCCTTACTTCTGGCGGTTAAACGTCATTCGGCGAAGCGCCAATACTCACAATCGAGCAGGCTTGAATCACGGTGAGCCCCAAACTTTCTGCTTTTTCTACCAGTTCTGGGCTTTCAGCGCCTGGATTCAACCACAGCTCTTTACAGCCTTTCTTGGCAATATCGCCAATCACTTTGAGTCCCACTGGCGGCGGCAAGTACAGAGAAATCATGTCCAAGTGTTTTTCGGGCACTTCCAGAATAGATTTATATACTTTCTGCCCCTCAATCACGGCATCCTTCGGATTCACTGGATACACGGTATATCCACGCGACATAAATATTTTCACGGCTTTGTTTCCAAACTTAGCCGGATCGCTACTGGCTCCAATAATGGCAATACTTGGCATGTTTCCTCCTAGCGCAGTTGATAACTGGCAATTCCCAAAAGCACCCACCCCACCATGAAGGACACGCCTCCAATGGGTGTGATAGCACCTAACCATTTGATCTTGGTAAAGGCCAATAAATAGAGAGTGCCTGAAAACACCAGAATCCCAAATGAAAACGCACAACCGCTGTATTTCAATAGCTGCGGATTCGCAGAACGGCTGAGAATCCCCACTGCTAACAGGGCCAGCGAATGCCAAAACTGGTATTCCACCCCGGTTTTGTAAACGCCCATGGAGTACTCATCGAAAGAGTTTTTTAAGCCATGGGCACCAAACGCTCCCAGAGCCACTGCTAAAAATCCAAAGAAACATCCAATGGGTAAAAACATCACGCCTCCTAAAAAATCGCAGCCAGGGTTGCTAGCGCTACCATGAGTCCGGCAATTACAATTTTAGAAACACTGCCTAAGAGCCTGCCCCAAAACGCTACTTTTCCAAGCCGCATACTCTCTTCAGAATCTTTTCCCGAAGACCGCTCGCCCAACACGGCCCCTGCCATGGCACCTAAAGCTGCTCCCAGTACCAGACCCACTGCGGTTCCCAGCACGGGCACCACACTTAAAACCGCTCCACCTGCAATGCTGCCCAGAATAGAACCCACGAGGGCCCAAAAAGCTCCGCGCTTGCTGCCCCCTTTAGCTAAACTGGCAGCACCCAGAAAAAATTCTAAAACTTCTCCCAGCGTTGCTAAAACGCCCATCGTGATGAGCACTCCCCAGCCAATATAAAGTGGTGAAGTCACTGGAAAATGCATGGAAAACAAAAAAGTGATCACCAAAATGAGCCAATTTCCAGGAAGCGCCATCACAGTGAAGCAAGCGCTGCCCGCTAACAACACAAAGAGCAATAAAATCCAAAGTACCGTGATCATTTTTTCTTCCTGTGCCGATTTTTCAAAAATCGAAACACGCCCAAAACCCGCGTTTTCCAATCCAGCTTCTCGGGCGCTCCTCCATGACGATACGGCAACCAAATAAAAAATTCCTGGTGAGTCTCTACTAGGCTCAAAGGCACTTCTCCCCAAGTTCCTTGGTACAACACCTCGCCACTCACACTTAAAATCTCTACTGTATTTTTGAGCCCTAAAATTTTAGGATGGCCTTCAATGGGAAACATCCACGCATGCAGTCCTTCGGTTCCCGTGATGTTTTGAAACCCTAGCGCCCCAATCCGCGTTTTTTCCCGGTGTTCTTGTTTCAAGCGCACTTCAATTTCATGGAACACTTCATAAGCTTTTTCCTCTGCCCACAATTTGCGGGTTTCAGAATTGGAAAGCGCCACTAAAACAGTTTCATTAACAGACCAGGTCATAATGTCGGGACTGTACTCTATTCCCGCTTTCAGGTAAATTCTTCTCCTATGTCAACATACCGAGCAAAAATTCAGTGGAAAAATACTGGCAGCGATTTCAATTACGATACCTTTGATAGAACCCATGAGGTGCAGTTTCCAGGGGGCTTGACTCTCAAAGCTTCTTCGGCGCCCGAGTATCTAGGAAAAAAAGAACTCGCAAACCCCGAAGAACTCCTGGCCGCTACTTTAGCCAGCTGCCATATGCTCACGTTCTTGGCCGTTTCCGCAAAGAGCCGGCTCTTTGTAGAACAGTACGAAGACGAACCGGTCGCTACTTTAGATAAAAATGCGGAAGGCAAACTGGCAGTCACCCACATTCAGCTCAACCCCAAAGTGAAGTTCAAAGGGGAACCACCCAATCCTGAAAAACTTCGAGAGTTGCACGCCAAAGCTCACCGCAATTGCTTCATTGCGAATTCGCTCGCATGCAAAATGACTATTGAGCCTCGCCACTAAATAAGTATTTCTCCACAATCGGCTTGGTGTGAACTTTCGCTCGAAGCTTGACCATCACCGTGAACACTCCACCGACTTTTCTATCGAGAGAAAGCATTTGGGGTGGCGGAAGTCGTACATTTTTATCAAACATATAGGGTCTGGCTTTCACAATGGCCCGCTCGGGCAAATCGCTCCCCGCCCAGTCATAGGCCCCCTCACACAAAACCGGTTCCGTGACTAAAAAGCAAAGCGCGATGAGCGCTTTTGCATATTCGGTTTCTTCAAAAGAAGCGAGCAGCCCCAGTTCCACCAAAGCTCGGTGAGTAGCAGCTCTGTCTTGTCGGAAGCTTGCGCGCAACATCACTAAATAGGGTTCTAAAAACTCAGCTTCTAAATCCCGAAGGGCTCCAAAATCAAACAAAACCCATTGGTCGTTTTTCCCTTCCGGATCTAAGCGAATGAGGTAATTGCCAAAGTGCGGATCCGTTTGCACTTTTCCAAACACCGTCACTTCCTGCATGAAGAGATCAAAAAAGTTTAACGCCAATCGATTTTTTCGCTCTTGAGAAAGGCTTTCCACTTGGGGATCGTCAATACGGACGCCATCTTCAAACGTCATCGCAAGCAAGTTAGCGGTAGAGTACTCCGGAATAGGGGCTGGCACTACAAAGCAGGAATCGTCTTTTAAGAAGTTTCGATATTCCGAAAGAAGCTCTCCTTCTCTTTTATAATTCAATTCTTGAGAAAGCATTTTGTGAGCTTCTTCAAAAATAATGGAGAGGTCCAAGTTTCTGGGAATCAGCCCCGCTGTAGTTAAAACTCGCTTGAGGATCTTCAAATCGCTCTCAATCGCAGCTTCCACGCCCGGATATTTCAGTTTCAACGCCAGTACGCGACCCGTGCTTTTTTCTACGGCGCGATGGACTTGCCCCAAAGAGGCTGAGCCCACTGGAGCGGGATCGATTTCGAGCTGGCTGTATTTTTCGGGTCCCAGCTCATTCTGAAGGAGCCGTTCCACTTCGGTCCACACCAGAGCGGGGCTTTGGCTTTGGAGCTTTTTAAAGACATCATTGATTTCTTTTGGCAGTAAGCGCTCCCCGTAGAGAGAAACGATTTGCCCGGCTTTCATGAGGCTGCCTTTCAATTGCCCCAATTCAGCAGTGATGGTCTGCGCTTGTTCGAGGAGAAACGCTTTCCAGCGCTCGCTGTTTTCTGTGTCGCCACTTTCAGTGAATTTAATCCACTGGCTTTTCACGGTGCCCGAAACAGCCATTTTAGCGACTGAAAAAGCTCTGCTGAAAGCTGAAGTTTTTATTTTTTTTAAGTCGTCTGCCATACCGTTTCCAGAGCGAAAGCTGGCGCGTTTGCTAAGGGAGTTATCGCATCTTTCATGGTTTCTTTAAAAGAAAAAAACCCAGCTTTGGCTTTACCTAAAAAAGCCGCATCGTAATCACGTCGCAAGTAATAGAGGGGCACGCAGGCCCCCGCAAGTTCCTGCTGTGTTTTTTCCCAAGCTTCAAGAAGCCTTCCCTGCCACGGCTTAACGAGCACAACCCCATCCAGCTTTTCTGTTTTCACCCACTCCTGGAGCACTCCCGCAAGGGGGCCAGCTGAAAATTCCCGCACAGGCTTTTTAAACTGCTGGGAAAGTCTTTGGACCGCATCTTGTTGCATCGTTTGAAAGTATTTTTTCACCACGGGGCTCTTAGTAGATGGCCAGTAGGCTTGTGGGTCCCAAAGGGCCAAAGCAGCTATGGGCCAGTCTTTTAATTGCGTACGCTCTAAGCTGAAATCTTCTTCATGGACGAGAAGTCCCCAACGGCCCGTTTTCAAAACTGCTGGAGTGAGTTTTTCTGAAGTGGGTTCAATGGGCAGCGCTTGAAAGGGAAAAGCTTGGGCTGCTTCATCGAGTTGGCCTTCGGGATGGAATCGGCCTTCGGTGAACTTTTCAATATTTTCTGCGCGCGCTACGTAGTGTTTGCCCGGAGTGTGAAGGCCCGCAACCCATCTCCAAGAAAGGGTATTGGAAGCCGCATCGAAATCGAGGAGCTCATTTTCAAAAAGGCGCGCCCCGATTTCCCAGGGCTGTTTCAAAGTAAAAATCCAAATGGAGGCAAACCACATGCGCGCATGGTTGTGGAGGTATCCTGTTTCCCGTAATTCTTTTCGCCAGAAATCAAAACAGGCAATTCCGGTTTCCCCACTGAGAGCGAGAGAAAGGGCCGGAGTCATTTTCTGATTTTGAGAAGCAGCCGAGTAGTGCTTCCAGACGGAAGGCCGAAGCTCCAACCACGATTTCCAGTAACTGCGCCAGAGGACTTCTTGGAGAAACTTTTCAGCAGCAGGCCAGGAGTGGGTTTTCAGGACTGCTTCGAGAACTTCTTTTTCCGAAAGGACTCGGTGGGAGAGAACAGAGGAGAGCTGGCTCACGTTACTGCGGTCGTGGGGGCCCCGGTCGAAGTTGCGTTCTTGGGCGTAGTAACTTCCGGCCCGAGGTAAAAATTCGGTTAAAGCGGTTTGGGCTTCTTTAAAAGTGGCTGGAATCATAAAAGGTCCTTCAGCAGTTTACCCTTTTCAACGAGGGGGCAACTAGGCTATTTCTATAGACCTTCGAATTGTCGGGGCGTAGCGCAGTTGGCTAGCGCATCTGCTTTGGGAGCAGAGGGTCGTGAGTTCGAGTCTCGCCGCCCCGACCATCTAAATAATTGAAATTAAATGGCTTTTTTAATTGCCGCCTGTTTAGAGGCGTGGATGAGGCGTGGAAAATTTTGGCTCTTCTCGTTTCGTAGTGGGTAATCGATAAAAAGTAATTAAGCACAGGCATTTAGGAGCCTGAGTCTATAGTTTTCAAAGCTCTTATATCCGAAGGCCCGCCTCTGGATGAGCTTTGCAAGGTTGTTATAGCCCTCCGTTCTTCCGTTTGTCAGCCCCGTAAAAAAGTAAGCAAGAATAGGTTCTCGCCACTTGAGGAGGGTTTTTCTTAGAGTTTGGATTTCTTTAAGTTTTGATAAAGCCATTTGGTCGGTCAGCGAAGTAAGCATCTCATGGGCCTTTCTATAGCCTTTGATTCTGTAAAATCGAAAAAGGGCTTCTTTGTAAAAATAGATTTCTTTAAGTTCAGGATGCTCTTCTAACCA
>RFNT01000002.1 GCA_009927045.1 bacterium
ACTTGATTTTTCATGGGTTTAGAATAGCGTGTTTGCTATGAAAACCCAAATTCATATTCGAAAAGAGAGTCTCAAATTTTCTTCGGCTCATATGACTGTTTTTCCCGATGGCACTAAAGAAGCGCTCCACGGGCACAACTATCAAGTGGCGCTCAGTGTGGAACTCAAAGCCACTTCTTTTGAAAAAATGATCCCATTTGCAGATTTTAAGAAGGTTCTGAAGGCCTTGTGCGAAGCTTGGGATGAAAAAGTATTGCTTGCGACCGGAAATCCTTTCTATGAGGAAGTCAAAAAAGACAAAAAAGAAATTGAATTTACAGTTTGCAAGAAACGTTATGTTCTGCCCATAAATGAAGTAGTGCTGCTAGCTATCGATAATATTTCAAGCGAAGCTTTAGCCGAACATTTCTTAGTACTTTTTCTAAAAGCTTTTGGCGAAAAAAGCCTTAAGAAATGGGCTACAGCACTCAGTATTCGAATCGAAGAAAGTCCCGGCCAAGGCGCTTCAGCAGCTTGGTCAGCTTAATCGATCTGAATATTGCTTGGTGGCTGGTTTTTCTTGCTTGCCGCTGTGGAGAGGGCCTTGAGCAAGCATTTCTTTAATGGAACCCAAAGCACCCAGTGCCGTGCTGGCTTCATAAGGCACAAACACTTTATCCCCAGATTTCTGCACAAACTTTCCAAATTCTTCAATATAGGAAGTGGCTACTAAATATTGAGTGGCGAGTTCGGCTTGTCCCAAAGAGCTCTTGATCAAGTTGATGGCTTCTTGCTTCGCTTGAGCCACTTCTCGAATCGCTGAAGCTTCCCCTTGAGCTTTACGGATTTGAGCTTCTTTCTGGCCTTCAGAGACGTTGATTTGCTCTTGGCGCATCCCTTCAGATTTTGCAATGCGGGCTTGTTTTTCCCCCTCTGCTTCCAAAACACGCGCTCTTCGTTCCCGTTCGGCTTGCATTTGCTTTTCCATTGCAACTTGAATATCTCGAGGAGGAGTGATGTTTCTGAGCTCCACTCGGTTTACTTTAGTGCCCCATTTATCAGTGGCTTCATCCAGAATCATTTTCAATTTGGAGTTGATGACATCTCGAGAGGCCAACGTGTGATCGAGGTCCATTTCTCCAATCACGTTCCGGAGTGAAGTTTGAGCAAGTTGTGCTACTGCTAGGGGTAGGTTCGCAACTTCATAAGTCGCTCGCACGGGATCAATAATTTGGATGTAAAGAAGCGCATCGATTTCAATAGATACGTTGTCTCGAGTGATCACAGCTTGTTTTTCTACGTCGAGCACTGTTTCCCGCAAATCAATTCTAGAAATAGGAAGCACAACGGAGTTGACCACCCAAAAAGTTCTTCGAGGTCCGTCAAAAAAAGGAATTAAGAGGTTCAAACCGCTGGTGAGCGTGCGGTGATAGCGTCCTAAGCGTTCTATAATCACGCATTGGCCTTGTTGAACAACGAGTAGTCCCTTTGAAACGAGCGCAAACCCCACAGCTACCAAGCACAATAATGCAAACATCCCTAATTCCATTCGATTTCTCCTGTTCAGTTGAGGGGTTTTACCCACACTTTATTGCCATCAATCTTTTCAATCACTACACGCTCGCCTTTTGAAATTTCTCGACCCGCGCTGGATTTAGCCACCCATTGGTCGCCGTAGAGTTTAACATACCCCGGATTTTGTTGACCGATGGTCTCAATCACTTCGCATTCTTGGCCAATCATCCCTTGCACATTCATGGGAAGTTCAGCAGGCATTCGCGTTGTGAACCAACGGCGTAAAACTAAAAACGAAACGACTTCAAAAGCGGCTAAAACGGCCAGCAGGATGTTCCAGGAGGGCACCCAAAGTGCTACCAGCGCCGTGGCGAGAAACGCGACTCCAATCGGCAACATGAAAAACCCGGCCACAGCCATTTCCAAAAGCGCAAAAATGAAGCCGATGGCTCCCTACTTGATACGGGGGTACTGTTTGCAGAGTTTCCATAGTGAAGTCTCAACTCATTTCAAT
>RFNT01000202.1 GCA_009927045.1 bacterium
AGACCTTTCCTGGGCCAGCGGGGGCGGGAGCACAAACGCTTTTCAAATTGCTTATCAAACGGGTGCTACAGCACCTGCTACTTGCAGTGCAGGCAATGTTATTGCGGCCGCGACCCAAGGAGCCACTACTTTTCGGGCAGTGTCTGGTCTTGTGAGCGGCACTCAATATAGCTTTCGAGTTTGCGCTACTAATGGCGCGGGCACACTGAATTCCGGGGTTGCATTGAGTGCGATGGCTACCGCTCCAGTCTGTGCTGGGGATTGTTATGCTGAGGGTTCTAGTCCCAACTTTGCGCAAGGACTTGATATCGGCACCGAACGCCAGGCCCCGACAGCACGACTCTGACTCTGCAATTTGCGAATGGCAGTAGCGGATTTAAGATTTGGCAGGAAAAGGGCGGCACACGAATCCTCAATGCTTCAGGCCTTGTGGCGAGGGGCTGGCAGAAACAGCTCACCCGAGCGGGGACAGGGTTTACAAGCACTGATTTCACAATAGGCAGCAATATCGCAGGGCGAGTGTGTCCGACCCATGTATTTTTGGGGCATACCCAGATGACCGCGACCAGTAGGTGTTTGTACTTCGATAACGGAAATACTGCACAGAGACTCGATGCTGCGGGAACAAGTGGAATAGAAGCAGAAGATTGGTTGCAGGATTGGAATCGAACAGCAACTGGACGGGGAGTTCTGTCGTCTTACTACGAAGGAAATATCAAAACCTGTGCTGATAAAGGGATGAGATTGCCGACTGCTTATGAAACAAGAATGACTAAGCCAATTTTTTTACCCACTGGCGATACGGGCGTAAACCCCACTTGGGCAGGCAGTTCGGATGGAGTGCCTTCAATTGGGACTTCTTCAACAAGAACAGCTACTCCGGTTACTTTTTACACATTTAATTATGGCAATTGGTCGGACGTGACCCCAAGTTACTACAACTACTACTACGATCTATATTCAGTCCGTTGCGTACTACCTGATACGGATATTGTTCCCGGGGCTCCTACGAGTTTGAGTGGTACTTCCGGCAACGCACAAGTTGCACTCACTTGGACAGCACCGAGTTATGTAGGGGCAAGTGCCATTACCGACTATGTCGTTCAGTATTCGTCTGATAGTGGGAGCACGTGGACGACATTCGCAGATGGTACATCGACCAGCACGAGCGCTACGGTCACCGGGCTTACAAACGGTACTGCTTATATTTTCCAAGTAGCCGCAACAAACTCAGCAGGCACGGGGAGGTACTCAGCAGCGAGTAGCAGTGTGACTGTAGCTCCAGTGTGCTCCGGCGATTGCTACGTTGACTCTGCTGCAACGACTGCAGGATTCGCTCAAGGCCCCAGCGATGTCACGATGGAGTATGTTTTTGCCAACGGCAGTAGTGGATTTAAGATTTGGAGAGAAAGGGGCGGCGGAAGAGTTTTAAATTCCTCAGGCCATATCGCAAACGGGTGGCAAAACACACTTAACCGCTCAGGGGTGGGCTGGTCTTCTTCCAATCTTCTAACGACTACGACCATTAGCGGAAGTGCCACAACCGTTGTGTCTCAAATCGCAGGCAGAGTCTGTCCGGGGTTGACCACTGGCTCCGGAGTATTTGTTGATTTTAGTAATATGGTAAATAGCGTACGGTGTTTGTACTACGACTCTGGGAACGGCGATCAACCGTTTAATAAAGACACTGGAACAGAAGGGGAAGATTATTTAATGCAGTGGAATAGGTCCTCTAATCTTGTCAATCCCGACTCAACTAAAAGACCCCTTACGTCTTACTACGAAGGCAATATCAAAACTTGCTCGGATAAAGGGATGAGATTACCCACTGCCTATGAGACCACAATGAATCAACCCTCCTCTAATTTACCCACCGGGGACGGCAACTCCACGCCTACTTGGGCAGGCAGTACAAATGGAGTCCCTAGCCATTCTTCGTGGACCTGGACAGCTTCGTCTTTGCCTACCAATGGCGACCAGTACTGGCAGTGGACTGGGACGAACAGCCAATCCGCCGGACTCTTCTTTTGTTGCACCAACGTTCAAAAAGTGAGGTGCGTCTTACCATAAAAACAAAGGCCCGACCGGAACAACTGGAAAGTTCGCTTCAAAATCCTGGGCGGTATCGTGGGTTCTGGCATTCAGCGGAGAAGGCGGGTTATAGCGGAGTCGCGATTTTTT
>RFNT01000183.1 GCA_009927045.1 bacterium
GCTTGGCAAGCCTACACCAGCGGAGCGGCCTACTCTGCTTTTCAGGAGAATGTTTTGGGTCAACTCGCGCCCGGATATTGGGCCGATTTTATCCTCCTCGATGAAAATCCTTTGAAACTGAAATCTCGAAAAATTTTAAGGACCCAAGTGCATGCAACTTTTGTAGCGGGTCACCAAGCTTTCCCCTAAAAAGAGGGATCGCCCCTTGACCCTCACTCTCTTCTCGTGAACACTTTGAAAAACCATGCAAAAAGTTCAAATCAAATACCGCTCCCTTCCCTCGGATCTTTTGATCTTGGCGATTATTGGTGCTGTTATTTATGCATTGGTGGCTTTTGGTCAGGAATGGCAGGCTGCATACAATCCATCTGTTGCGATTGATTTATCCCCCGCTTCACTGCCAAAGTACGCAGTTTTCTCTGCGCTGAGAGGCCTCTGTGCCTTTGTGATTTCTCTTTTGTTCACTTTTGTAATTGGTTATTGGGCGGCAAAATCAACTCGAGCTGAAAAATTGATCATTCCAGTGCTCGACATTCTTCAAAGCATTCCCGTTTTGGGTTTCTTGCCAGGTCTAGTGCTTGCCCTCATTTCTATTTTCCCAAACACCAATACGGGATTGGAACTGGTTTCCATTATCATGATTTTCACTGGACAAGTTTGGAATATGACCTTTGGCTTTTACTATTCTTTGAAATCCCTGCCGACAGATTTTAACGAAGTTTCCCAATTGATTGGTCTCAATCCTTGGCGGAAATTATGGAAAGTGGAAGTCCCCTTTTCGATGATGCACTTGGTTTGGAACAGCCTCATGTCCCTCTCGGGAGGCTGGTTTTTCTTGAGTGTTTGTGAAGCCTTTACACTCGGAGATCAAAACTATCGATTGCCCGGTTTAGGTGCCTATATGTCAGTGGCTATCCAACAAGGTGATAGCAAAGCCATGTTTTTAGGAATTTTTGCGATGGCGAGTCTCATCATCATCATGGATATGCTCATTTGGCGTCCTATTTTAGCCTGGGCCTACCAATTCCGGACGGAGGATGTTCCAGGATTGACTTCTCCAGATCCACTGATGAAAAACCTGCTTCGGGAATCCGCTATTTTAAACTGGTTTACCCTCTATTTGAGAAGACGGGCGCTTCGAAACAAATTGTTAGAAGCTCCTGAAGAACCCAGTCCCAAAAAATCCCCCAAAAACCGAAATTGGAAATTTTTGAGGTTTTTTCAGCAAGCTTGGCTCCCCAAAATCATCTCTGGTTCCTTTTTAGTATTAACCCTGCTCATAATGGTTTTGGGAGTCAGTCGCCTTGCTGCCCTTTTGGTGACTGTGGGACCCCAAGCTTGGCAAGATGTGTTGGAAGGCGCGTTTTACACGCTCATACGGGTCTTGGGTTGTGTCGTTTTAGGTACACTTTGGACTGTACCCGTTGCCATTTGGATTGGAACTTCGGGTAAAAGACTCCGAATTGCTCAACCCATTATTCAGATTGTAGCTTCTTTTCCCGCGCCGATGTTGTACCCGCTGGCACTGGGTTTATTCTTTTCTCTTGGCATCCCTTTTTCCATCAGCTCCATGTTACTCATGCTGTTAGGAATTCAATGGTACATTTTGTTCAATGTCTTAGCAGGGGCAATGAGAATCCCTCAGGAACTCGATATGGCCATGAAGACGATTGGATCGAGCCGAACAAAAAGATGGTTTAAGCTCTATCTCCCCAGTATTTTTCCTTCTTTGGTCACAGGGTGGGTAACAGCTGCCGGAGGTGCCTGGAACGCGAGCATTGTTGCGGAATATCTGACTTATGAGGGTCAAGTGCTCACCACTCCTGGGCTCGGTTCTTTGTTGAGCCAAGCCGCTTTTTCAAAAAGCTTTTCTCTTCTGGCAGCAAGTTTAACAGTTATGGTATCGGTGGTAGTCATCTTGAATAGAAGTTTATGGGCAAAAATTTACTTTGTGGCACAAAATAGATATCGACTAGACTCTTGAACGAGCATGTTATGGCTGAAAATCCACTTTTAGAACTAAAACAAGTGACTAAGACTTTTCTATTAGAGTCTGGAACGTCCATCAAAGTATTAGAAAATGTCGATTTATCGCTTTTTCCTGGCGAGATAGTCACTCTGTTAGGTCCCTCCGGCTCTGGGAAGTCCACGTGTCTGAGAATCATGGGTGGATTGATGGAACAAACCAGTGGGGAGATCTTTTCCTTTGGATCTCACTTCAAAGGCCCTAATCCCAATGTGGCTTTGGTGTTCCAATCTTTTGCTTTATTTCCTTGGGACACTGTTTTCGAAAACATTGCTCTAGCTTTAGAGCCTCTCCAATTAACTCCGGAAGAGGTTAAAAATCGAGTTAAAAAAGTCATCGACTTAGTAGGCTTGGAGGGTTTTGAGGAAGCTTATCCACGGGAGTTATCGGGTGGCATGAAGCAACGTGTGGGAATAGCGCGGGCACTCGTAATGGATCGGGCAGTGCTCCTTCTCGACGAGCCCTTCAGCGCACTCGATATTCTCACGGCAGATTCCTTGCGTTCAGAAATAGTGGATATTTTCCAGAACAAACAAACGGGAACGCGGACCATCTTGTTAGTAACTCACAACATTCATGAAGCTGTCTTTATGTCTCATCGAATCTTGGTGATGGGTGTGAATCCTGGACACATTCGAGGACAAGTGATTAATGATCTGCCTTTTCCCAGAGTGGAGGGTTCTGCCCCCTTCAATCAAATGGTCGAGCGCGTGCACTCCCTAGTCACTGAAACATTGATGCCCGATGTGCCTCAAACGGCCCCGTTGGGCACTGCTCCAGCTGGTTCCACCCCCAATAACTCTTTGCAAGTGCTGCCGAATGTCTCTGTCTCGGAAGTGATTGGTCTTTTGGAGACCATTCATGCCGATGGAGGCAGCGGGGATATTTTCAAATTGGGCCAGCAAATAGGAAAAGATTTCGGCTACACCCTCTTTTTAGTAAAGGCGGCAGAGATTCTAGAATTAGTAGACACTCCCAAACAGAAAGTCATCCTTACGGAATTGGGCAAGCACTTGGTGGAAGGCGATATCAATGTTCAAAAACGCATGTTGCATGAGCTGTACGGAGATTTGACGTTAGTGAGTGAAGTGGCTCAACTCCTGCGGCAAAGCCCAACGCTCCGACTTCCGGTGGATTTAGTGAGTGAAAAACTGACTGAATGGCTTCCCAACGAAAACCCCTCAGAACTTCTCTCGAGCTTGATCACATGGGGACGATTTGCTGAATATTTTGGATACAACGACGATACCAAAGAACTCTATTTGGACGTGGGTCAGGAAACCTCTTAAATTAAGCCCCCAACCGACGTATTTTTAAAAAAAATTCAATGTTTATATGGATTTTTGTTTTTTTATCCATTTGGACGGGTTAACATTTAGTACATCGTGTAAGAAAAAGGGGACGCGCCATGGCTGCAAATCCAGAATTTGCTGAGACGAAGACAAAAATCATGAAGATTATCTCCTTCTGGGATCCTATGAAGGTGAAGCCTGGTACGCCGCATGGAGCACCTGAGGACGAGTATGAGCCAGAAGCCGCTCGTATTGCAGCTTATGTGCTCAAACATCGCGAACCCGGAAGCCCGCTTTCTTTACAAGCTCTCAAAGAAGAAATCGAACGTCTGTGGCAACTGATGTACGGAGAAAACTGTCCCAACTCTCTGGAAATCGCACAGAATATTATTCAACAGTTTCCATAACTTAGGTTAGTTACTCGATCTCGACCTGAACCTCATTCCGACGTAAGAACCACGGGATCCAAGGTGGGTTGTATCGAGCAAGAATCGGAGCTCCCTTCCACTTCGCCCCTTGAGTCTTGAGGACTTCTAACAACGCTTGAACTTTCTCTTGGTACCTTTCCTCCGACCACGTTCCCGAATAGCGCAGCACCGCCATTTTCCGAGCAGGGATCTCTTTTAAAACGACCGCGGGGTCGTTGGGCCGAGGCAAATTTTCTAACGTGCGGCCCGCCGGCATGACAAAGGACACCCACCGGTTCTGGTTCTGGTCCTGCCCCTCTTGGAGCACCGGTGCCGTCATTTCTATTTTTTCCCCTTTTTTCTGAGGTTCTTGAATGACGGGGGCTGTCATCTCTATTTTCTGACTGCCTTGATTACCCCCAAAAATATACCCTGCTAACTTTTTGAAACCCTCGTTACCGGCATCAGAGAAATTTCCCGATACGAGCGTTTGGGCTACCACCATAGACCCGTAACTTCGAACTTCCACTTCTCCCCACGTTTGCTTCACCTCAAATTGAGGTTCTTCTACACCCATCAGCGATCCTCCCAACCAAGCGCCAGCCAAAATAAAACTGATTTTTAAAATTTTCATCCTTCCTTCTTACCATACCTTTTTTAAAGTACGAATAGGGACCCTGCGTATTGAGGTCAATCAACGCCACTCGTAGACTGAAGCAATGCTTCATCTATGGATCATTACTTTTATTTTTGTGTTCGGCTTTCAGGTATACCCAGAACCCCATCAAGGACAAGTGGTGCGTCGGCAAATCGTGGACCCCATGAAAACCTATCACAGTTGTATGGAGCAGACTGAACAACTAGTCAAAAAACTCAACTGCAAAATCCCTCCCGTTCGTTATGCTCCTGGATTTTCTTTTCAAAAAACATTTGAATATTGGATTCAATTTTATTCTGCCCGACACGGCATCAAATATGACACACTCAATGCATTGGTTCAGTTGACCCAAACTGAGGAAGGAAAAAAACAGCTGGTAACTTTCTTCGGGGGTCTAAAATGTGCGGGACTCCCGGGAGATCCCATGAACAGAAAAAATTGGACGCGCTATTTACCCGCGTGCCCCGAGGAGCCCCCATCCGGTCCTCCCTGGTATAAAGACAGCAAATGGGCCAATGCCACTTACCATCCTGGTGCTAAGTTCTGTTTAAGATTAGGGGCGCTACGCCCCAAAGACTGTGCTCCCAACTTGACCACTTGGGAATGTATTGGAGGTGCCTGGTTGGATCAAATTCCGAAGGCATTAGCAGATCTTCTACGACCCAATATCCCCTCTCAGCAGTGCTGTTACGATGCAGAGGGGAAATTTATCAAGGATGGAGCTGCCGCAGGAACGCCGGACATGATTTTTAAAACTCGGAGAGTTGAAGAGGTTTTTGAAAAGCAAGTTGTTGGAAGTGATGTGTTTTCAAGAGTTATGAAAGATGCGGAAGCACAACGTGCACTTGAAAAAACAGTAGCACCCACAGATGAAAGCACGGCTTCAATCCACCACTACATAATGGACGCTCGAATCATTACAGCTTGTTTTCCAGCTTGGCCCGGAAAAAAAGAGGAAGATGTTCAATTATACCAATCCTTAGGATGGACTCCCTATCGCCCTTGAATTAGCGAAAAACCATCACAGGCACAGTCGCCTCTCTCACAACACGACGCGTGGTACTTCCCACAAGCACTGAAAGCACGGGCCCAGTTTGAGCCGTCATTGCAATCAAACAACCGGGATGTTTCTTGGCGGCTCTGATAATGCCATCGCTCACTCGCAATTCTTTCTCATCAACCAGCGTCTTTACTTTCAATCCATGTTTTTTAGAAAGTTTGCTGGCAATCTGATCTAAACTTTTCTTTCTCTGTTTGACCTCTTTTTGAATGTTTTGTGTGAACACCATGGTTTCTGTGAAAGCAAGCTCCGGAGTCGTAACAAAATATTCAACATTGTTATAAAGCACGAGCTGAGCCTCTAAGCGCTTTGCAAATTCAGCGATTCGATTCAAGGCTTTGTCAGAACCGGGAGTGAGCTGGGTGGGGACCACGATAGTTTTGACTTGTGGTAAAGGACTCGAGTGAGGGTTGAGAAACAATACCGGCAACTGCGAGTGGAGCATGAGAGTTTCGGCAAAACTTCCCATCCAGAACCGAGAAAGACCTTTCCGAGCATGAGTATTGACCAAAATGAAATCAGCCTTTTGCTTTTTCGACTCACTCACTAGGGCATCAATATCAGAACGCAAATAAATCCCTTTTTGTAGGATTGGAACTGGTTCTTCAGTTTGAATAGAGGTCTTTTCCAACCAGCGTTTCATTGCAGATTTCACATTCTGCAGAAAAACTTGTTTGCCCTCACCATGGCTGAAGGGAGCCACTTGTTCACTTAAACGAACAACATAAACAGGTACAACCTCGAGCAAACACTTTCTCGAGAAGGCTTTCAGCGTTTTCTCAGCAGAAACTCTAACTTTTTTATCCTGGGAAAGGATATCTAATGCCCAGATGATACGGAGTGATTTTTTTTAATTGAGCCATAGCTGAAGCCTCCACTAGTCTTCGTAATCTAAACCCCATTTTGGTTCAGCCAAACATTAAAACTGCATTTTGTTTGCTCTTGGGTAAACTTCCGGTATGAATTTTTTAGAGGTGTGAATGAAGTAGCTTTTTTTGATGCCCATAAGTTTGAACGCTCAGTTTTTCGAACGACTCAACGAGACTTTTCGTCATGAGCTCGTCTTTTTTGAGCACCGATTGAATCGGGATACTGTGATTGTCGCAAAAGGATTTCAGGTCATTTGCTCGTTCGTAAATGATCGGTTGGACCGCGAAAGT
>RFNT01000179.1 GCA_009927045.1 bacterium
CTGACATGGCTAAAAAGTAACGGGATCGTATTAGTCGCCTTGCGAAGTGCCGGGTTCAACCATGTCGACATGCTTGCTGCTCGAGACTTAGCGCTACCTATCGTTCGGGTTCCAGAATACTCACCCTATGCAGTAGCCGAGCATGCGGTTGCTCTTTTATCTACTCTCAATAGAAAAATTCACCGAAGTTACCAACGAGTCAGAGAGCTCAACTTTTCACTGGATGGGCTTGTCGGAATGGATCTTCACGGAAAAACTGTGGGGGTGATTGGTACGGGTAAAATTGGTTCAGTTTTTGCTCGAATCATGACGGGTTTTGGATGCAAACTCTTGCTGCATGATCAGGCTCCTGACCAGCACTTGGCGGAGGAATTGAAGGCAACTTATGTCTCTCTTGAAGCGCTCTGCTCCCAATCCCACATTATCTCTCTCCACGTGCCATTAAATCCCTCTACTCGCTACCTCATCAATCAAACGTCGCTATCCCAAATGCGGAAAGGTGTTTTTCTCATCAACACGGGCCGGGGGGCACTCATCCACACCAAAGACTTGATTCAAGCTTTAAAAGCAGGCCACTTAGGAGGAGCAGGCCTGGATGTTTACGAAGAAGAGGAAAAGTTTTTTTTCCAAGACCACTCGGATGAAATCCTTCAAGATGATGTGCTTGCTCGCCTGCTGACTTTTCCCAATGTGATCATTACTTCCCATCAAGCTTTTCTGACCCATGAGGCTTTAGAAAATATTGCGGAAACAACGCTCAAAAACATTTCCGACTTTGAAAATGGCAAACCACTTCAGAACCGAGTAAACTAGCCGCATGGAAACCTTCATATCTTCTTTCGGAAAAGCTTTTTTAGGTGGCCTTCTGATTGGACTCTCAGCTTTGCTCATGCTTGTTTTTAACGGCAGAATCTTGGGGGTTAGTGGCATTCTAGGAGGAGTTCTCAATTCAAATAGCCGGTCGGAACTTTGGCGTTATTTCTTCTTTGCCGGAATGCTCCTCGGAGGGGTGGTCCTACGGTTCACTCTGCCCAATGCTTTTGAAAACACTTTGGAGCGATCTGATTTCTCATTAGTGATAGCGGGTGTGTTGGTGGGATGGGGGACACGTTTGGGAAGTGGCTGTACGAGCGGGCACGGAATCTGCGGGGTTTCCCGTCTTTCACCGCGTTCCTTGTTGGCCACGGTGACGTTTATGCTCTTTGGCTTCGCAACCGTTTGGTTTTTTCGCAAGTGGGGGCTCATATGAGACAACAACAATTAAGCGCTTTGGTGTGTGGCTTATTGTTTGCCATTGGACTGGGAGTTTCGGGAATGACTCAGCCACAAAAGGTGATCGGGTTTTTAAATATTTTTGGTGCCTGGGATCCTTCTCTTCTTTTTGTGATGGTCGGCGGTGTCCTCGTTTATGGATTAGGGTACCCATGGGTTAAAAAAGCGCCTAAACCATTATTTGCTCCTCAGTTTTTAGTTCCCACTTCTCGGCACATTGATAAGCGACTGCTCGTTGGAGCTGCTCTTTTTGGCATTGGCTGGGGAATTGCTGGTTTCTGTCCGGGTCCAGCTCTGGCCTCTTTAGTCACGCTGGGCCGCGCCCCACTTATCTTTGGAATCTTTATGATTCTAACAGTGCTTATTTTCGAGAGGATACAAAACAAGAAAGAACGTGTTTCATGAACATTCAGGAGTTTTTTGATCCTCAATCCTTTACGTTGAGCTATGTAGTTTGGGATCCTCAGACTTTAGATGCGATTGTAATAGATCCAGTTTGGGATTATGAGCCTGCTGCCTCTATCACCGATACTCGATCATTAACTGCTCTGGTTCAGCACCTCAAAAATAATCAATTAAAAGTACACTATATTCTGGAAACCCATGCCCACGCCGATCATCTGAGCAGCTCACAACTTCTCAAAAAAGTATTTCCACAAGCTGTTTTAGCAATCAATGAACGTATTTGCGAAGTACAACATGTTTTCAAGGAAGTTCTTGATTTAACTCATTTGAAAACAGATGGGAGCCAGTTTGATCGATTGCTGAAGGATGGGGAAACCCTTCAGGCTGGAAGTCTCTCCTTCAAAGTATTATTTACTCCTGGGCATACCCCCGCTTGCACTTCGTTTCTTTTCGAGGGCGTTGTGTTTACCGGAGATGCTTTGTTCATGCCAGATTCAGGCGTAGGCCGATGTGATTTCCCAAGGGGAAGTGCTGAACAGTTATTTCAATCGGTTACCCAACGACTCTATACTCTTCCTGATTCTACTCAAGTTTACACTGGGCATGATTATCAACCAGGGGGTCGGGCGCTCCAGTTTCGCTCTACTATCGGCGCCCAAAAAGAATCTAATATCCACTTGTCCTCAAAAACATCCCGTGAAGCTTTTATCAAGTTTAGAACTGAACGAGACCGAACCTTGTCTGCCCCTAAGCTTTTGCTACCCAGTATTCAAATCAATATTGATGGGGGTCACCTCCCTCCTCAACATGGAAATGGAAAACATTATCTTTCTATTCCCATATCTGAACGGGCTTAAGGAGTATCGTCATGCAAACCCACTACAAAGTGTTGATTTTGGGGGGAGGAACCGGCGGAATCGCAGTAGCGGCCCGTCTTTCCAGAAAGTTGGCTCCCCAATCTTTGGGGATTGTAGATCCTGCCCAAACCCATTTCTATCAACCGCTTTGGACGCTATCTGGGGCGGGCGTGATTTCAAAGGACCATTCGGCGCGACCGCTTTCAAAAATGATCCCTTCTGGGGTTCATTGGGTACAAGAATCGGTATCCTCAATCAGGCCGCTAGAAAAAAGGGTTATCCTTAAGAATCAAACTGTCCTTACTTACGATTACTTAATAGTTGCCCTTGGACTTCGATTAGCCTGGGAAAAAGTACCGGGTGCTCAAGAGGCCTTAGGAAAAAATGGAGTCTGTACGATTTACGATTACGATCAAGTGGACAAGACTTCTGATTTCCTTCACCAGTTTAAGGGCGGAACAGCTATTTTCACAATGCCGCCAGTCCCTATCAAATGTGCAGGTGCACCCCAGAAAATCATGTACTTGGCGGATGAAATTTTTCGAAAGAATAGAGTGAGAGACAAATCTCAGATCTATTTCGCGACCGCAGGGCAAGCAATTTTTGGGATTCCCACGTTTGCTCAAGCACTCAACCAGGTCGCTAAGCGAAAAGATATTCAACTTTGGTTCCAACATCAATTAGTTCGAGTAGACGCTGAAAATCAACAAGCCACTTTTGCAATCACTGATCCTCAAGGAAACATTTCTGAGAAGAATATCCGTTTTGATTTACTCCACGTTGTGCCTCCGATGACAGCACCTCAGGTGATCAGTCAGAGTGAACTCGCCGAACCCGGGGGGAGCCAAAAAGATTGGCTCGCAGTTGATCAGTTCACATTACAGCACAAACGTTTTCCTGAGGTTTTTGGATTGGGAGATGTGACCGGAATACCCAATTCCAAAACAGGTGCAGCGATTAGAAAACAAGCGCCTGTGGTGGTCAGCAACCTTTTGGCACAAATGGAGGGCAGGCCTTTAAGCGCTCGCTACGATGGCTATTCCTCTTGTCCATTGGTTACACAAGTCGGTAGAGTGATCTTAGCGGAATTCGGATATGATGGAAAACTGTTGCCTTCGTTTCCAGTCAATCCAGCGAAAGAGCGTTGGAGCATGTGGATCCTAAAACGCTATTTACTTCCACCTATGTATTGGTGGGCCATGATGAAGGGGCGGGCTTGAAGAATATTTCCGACACTGCGTTCCTGGTCGCTACTTATCGAGCTATGGAGACCGAGAAGCCGGATGCTCTTTTTCGGGATCCCTACGCTAAGCTCTTAGTGGGGGATCAGGGTCCGGCTATCATTAATAGCCTGAAATCGGGGAAGAAATCCTCCTGGTTTTTAGTGGCTCGTACCTGCATTTTAGATGATTGGATTCAAAACTTAATTCGAACCGAAGGGATCGATACCGTTCTTAATTTAGCAGCAGGTTTAGACACTCGAGCCTATCGATTAGAACTCCCTAAAAATTTACGGTGGTTCGATATCGATTTACCGGAAATATCTGAATATAAAAAAACAAAGTTACAGGGTGTAACTCCGCAGTGCCAATATGAAAATATTGCACTGGATCTCACTCGGCAAGCAGAGCGCTCAGCCCTTTTCAGTCGAGTAGCCCGAGATTCCAGAAAGACCTTGATCCTCAGTGAAGGATTCCTCATGTACTTAACTCCCACTCAAGTGAAAGAACTCGCTTTGGAGCTTGCTCAATACTCGCCTTTCAGATTCTGGCTCGCTGAACTCATTGGCCCTTTTCAGTTGAAACTAATTCAGTGGAAATGGGGCAAAGCGTTCAAAGCTGCCAATGCCGAAATGACATTTGCTCCTGCCAACGGTCCGGATTTCTTTATCCCCTACGGCTGGAATTCCCAGGGATTTCGCTCTTCTTTTGATGAAGCCCTCAAGATCCATAGAGCTCCACCAGGGGCCGCCCTTCTTAAAGCTTTTTTCAGGGCGCTGCCGTTTGATGCTGGAACTCGGGTCAATCGCGCCGGAATCACACTCTTGACCAGGTGATCATAGAATTGATGCACCCTGCCCTTCATTTCCCAAGCACCTGATTTATACTGGAGGGTATGCCCCACAAAAAACAGGTTTATGTCACAGGCCACAAAGGCCTCGTGGGATCAGCACTCGTCCGTGCCCTCTCGGGTAATCCAGATGTAGAAGTGATCACACGAACCCGCCAAGAATTGGATTTGCTCAACCAAGGGGCAGTCCATCAGTTTTTTTCAAGATATGCCATCGACATTGTAATCCACGCGGCGGGAAAGGTCGGTGGTATCGTTGCCAATCAGAGCGCCCAGGCTGATTTTCTTTATGAAAACTTATTAGTCGCAAGCAACGTCATTGGTGCTGCTGCAAAAAATTCAGTTGGTAAATTACTGTATCTGGGAAGCTCTTGTGTTTATCCAAAGTTAGCGCCGCAACCTATTCGAGAAGAAAGTCTCCTGAGCAGCGCTCTGGAATCTACAAATGAGGGCTATGCAGTAGCGAAAATAGCGGGGTTGAAATTGTGTGAAATGTTTCGACTCCAATATGGAAAAGATTTCTTTGCGGCAATGCCCACCAATTTGTATGGGCCCGGAGACAACTTCCATCCCACGAGCTCTCATGTGATTCCCGGGATGATGAGACGTTTTCACGAAGCCAAAATAAAAGGTGGAAAGTCTGTCATTATTTGGGGCACCGGCTCACCACTCCGAGAATTTCTGCACGTAGATGATTTAGCTCGGGCCTGCATTCTCATTCTGAATTCAGATCAGTATGATAAAAAGCTCATCAATATTGGCTCGGGAGAGGAATTATCTATCTTGGAACTGGCACTTTTGATGCAACAAGTGGTGGGCTTCAAAGGTCAAGTTTTAGCAGATCCCTCCAGACCCGATGGCACCCCGAGAAAACGACTCGACACGAGCCGTCTCCTGGCGTTGGGCTTTAAACCGCAAATTTCCCTCCGAGAGGGGCTTGCAAAGACTTATGCATGGGCACTCGCCCATCAAGTTTTTGAACCCCCCAGAAGAAACGAACCTACCATTATCGCTCACGCTTAAGGAATCAGCTTTTCGTTAGCTACATCCAATGGAGAAAAACGTTCGACCGGATGATGCCCCTTCGTGAATACTTTTGTTTTGCTCACCCAATCATTCAAAGTCCCTTGGGTATTAATCACTTCTCCAAATGCCTTTTTTAGAGCGACCGTAAAAGAAGATCCTGAGGAACCTGCATTCGAGGTTTCATTGGCACGAGAGGAGGCAAAAACAAATAAGCTTTTCCAGTAAGCAGAATCTCGGTCTTCAGACTGAATTTCCTGAAATACAGCATCCGCAAAGGCTTCTGATTCAGCCTGTTCGTGAATTGGACCCAAGACTTTTCGGACGGGGTCCAGAAGTGAGCCCGAATAGCAGGAATCAAACATCAGCACTAAGCGGGCCATGGGTCCTAGGGCCTCTCTCCCTTTCTCTAAAGCTGCTCGAATCTCAGTGATCCGCATAGAACGATCGCGAAGGGCAATCCGTCCTCCGGACCCATGTCCTGAAAAATAGAAGAATAATGTTCCGAGCTCCTCTGTTTCTGAGGCCAAACGGGTTAGGTTTTGACTCACATTGGATACTGTACCTTGGCTGCTCCAAAGCTGAGTTGGAATAAACTGATAAGCCGGATGAGTCCCAATTTCGGTGACCATTTTGAGATCTTTATCAATGCCCGGCAGTCCCCCAGGAACTCCGACCACTAACAATCGATTCTTGGCATTGGGATCGATGACCAGTTCACGTGGGTGATCCGCTCGGGAGTTAAAGCTGTTTAGAGAACACCACAATACACATAAGGCGTAGATAGATTTACGCATGGAGAATTCCTTTCAGATTTTTTTATGGAAATAGGAGATTAAATGCCTGCTGTACTTTCAGATTACCTAGCTTGGAGTAGAAGCAGTCCGTTTGAGATCAGTTTCATTAACAGTTGTCATGCGATACGCTTGGAGGAATGACTCTTCGCAAGAGGACCCCAAAAAGAAAACTTTTGGAAGAATTTGTATTTTTAAAGACTGAATCAAAACGAGTATGCGTTCCAAAACGCATCTAATAACTTGTGAGCTCCAACTTTTGAAAGGTGATTATCATCCACATAATAGGGCTCCTTGCCCTCGGATATATAATCACATTCCATCTGAGGACAAAAAATCGGATTAGTCTCCACAAATCGAACCGTCTCTTTTTTTAGCTGATGAAACGCTTGTTCAGCATTGATATTCCTCCTGACGTATTGATTTTGGGTGAGGACCTTATGTTTCGGAAGCACTAATGAGCTATCCCATAAAACAGCTTGTTTAAAATGAGTAAGTATAT
>RFNT01000019.1 GCA_009927045.1 bacterium
GTGATTTATCACCAAATTAATCACTTAAAAGTGGCTTTATCCGGTGGGTGATTTCGTTGGGAAAAAGCAAAAGGGTTCCCCATACACCTTCAGGATGTGGATGGGTTTTTCCTTTTTCAGCCACAATTTTTTTATCGGAAAATCTAAAAGCTGAGTAGCTATGTCGAGTGAGTACGTCACTGATTGCTTGGTCTTCTTCTGGCAAATGAGATTCTATCCAAACCAGAGGCCGTTTCTTTGTAAAAATTTCCTCACAGCCCTTCAGGGCAAAAACTCCGCCCCCTTCGATATCCATTTTAACAAAATCCGGAAATGCTCCAACATGCTCTTGGAAGTACAGATCTAAGGTAGTTGTTGGAACAGTCACTCTTTGAGAGGATCCATCAACACCACTGTCTGCCCAGGATTTAAGAATAGACGAGATGTGATGGTGGTTACCGATATAAAAATCCATGTGCCCAATTTTGTTGGAGCAGGCCTGTTCCACCACTCGAATCTGAGGACAAACATTTTCTTGGAGATTAGTCTTTAACTTTTTCAAGGTTTCTGGAGCTGGTTCGAAAGCAATCACGGTATGCTCCATCGATTCAAACTGCTTTGACATCCACATCGAAAAGAAACCGAGGTTTGCTCCCACGTCTGCAGTGATGCTGCCTGGCTTTAGGAATCCGCCCTTTCGTAGAAGGCGTCCTAGAAATTGATATTCCTCAACATCCCAAAGGCCTAAAATAGCATGATAATTGACGGACCGATCGTAATACATTTTTGACCCTCTCAACGGTCCGAAGGGAATGCGATAAACTTTTCCTTCTTGATAAAAACAGGAGAGAATTTTTCGAATAAGACTCGAATTGAACTTTACATACCGCAGCTGCTGTAGGGTGAGCGTGGCCATAAGAGTTATGTTAATTCTATTTTCTTTGAATATGAACACATTTATCTATTGGGCAGGAATAAAAACTGGTGGGGCCGAGTGGACGAGTTTAGAACCTGGTGCCTACCCCACCCTCTTAGCTCATTTTCAAAAAAATAAGGGTTAACGTTGCCGCACAGCGGTTAATGTTTATTTGAATAAAACTGAAGGGCTCCATTAGAATCAGAACAACTGCTTAGAGTCGAGGGACCTATGAATAATGTTAAGACCCTATCAATTCTCTTTTCGGTCTGTCTTTTGTTCGCTGCTTGTAGCAAAAATAAGGACGTGTGTGTTTCGTCGACGGAGAACGTAACTTGTTACAACTCTTTACCCGATTCAAACGGTTCATGTCCCGCTGGCACCACAAAAACAAGTGTTCCTAACAGCATTAAGGAATGTATAAGTGCATTTAAACCCGTTATTTATTTGTACCCTGAATCGGAAACAGATGTTTCAGTAAAATTAAACTTTCACGGACAGTTGACTGCAACTTATCCCGAATATGATCCGTCCCTTGGCGGGTGGGATGTAACTGCACACCCGAACGGTAAAATAATTAATAAAGCTGATCAAAAAGAGTATTCCTATCTCTTTTGGGATGGAAAAGCAGACGATTTAACAGCAGACTTTTCAACGGGTTTTGTGGTTTCTGGCAGCGAAACCCGAGCTTTTTTACAAAGTGTTTTGCCGAAAATGGGGCTAGAACCAAAGGAATATAACGAGTTCATAGTCTTTTGGTATCCATTGATGAAGAACAACCCTTACAATTTGATCCACTTCGAGGGGGAGGCCTATGAAAAAAGCGCACCACTTGAAATTACTCCGACCCCCGATTCGATCTTACGCGTTTTCATGATGTATCGTCCTTTGACTGAAAAAATTCAGGTGGAGCCTCAAAGTTTTGCCCCTTTCAATCGCAAGGGCTTTTCGGTCATCGAATGGGGCGGGACAATGATTCCTTGAGTAGGCTCGGCGGGGCCGATTGGATCCGGCTATAAATATCCATTGCCTTAAGGGCATACAGCCAAAAATCATGTGTTATTTTGAAATTAGCTGTTAGTTTCAAAGCCATTTTTGCTGTTACGGAGGTGCGTTCGTTGATAATTCGATTGATGACTTTAATGTCACACCCACATCACATTTCAATGACTAAAAAATGGCGGGGCGAAGTGGACGACTTTAGAACCTGGTGCTCAGAATAGTTGCCTTATTACATTTGCCGTTAGAGTTGTTAATGTTTTCAGTGATTTGAATTGATTTCATTTGTCTTGTTTTGTTATTGTTCTT